>NZ_CP102453.1:3000000-3224940 GCF_024661895.1 Fundicoccus culcitae
TCCTCAAGCAACAATCGATGCGCGGGCAATTAACTTAGTTTACTCTGTGATTATAATGGTAATTAACGCTATCACCTTATACTATGTGTATGGTCGCGGTTCAGATGGTTTACAAAGAAAAAAAGCAAAATAAATAACTATTCGTAGATTCGAGGTGCTTTTATGCTTAAAGGAAACAGATTTTCACAAATACTCAAGGAAAAAGAATTCATTATTATCGGCCATCGCGGATTTTGGGCAGGAAATGTCATTCAAAATACACGACAATCGATCCAATTAGCGCATCGTGCTGGTGCCGATATTGCTGAAATCGATGTATGCAAAACCAAAGATGATGAATATTATCTTTTCCATAACACCTATGAACACCAGCTGTTAAGAAAAGAGAAAGATTTTACTGAATATACTTCAGTAGAAATTGATCAATTTGATACCTATAACACGGTAGGCGGGGTGTCGGGTTATCATATTGAAAGATTGGATGCTTTCTTAGATTGGTTACCCGAAGATTATTTAATAAATGTCGATCGAGCTTGGAATTATTATGGTGATAACAAGTTCTTTGACATCATTCATGCGTCCGGAAAAGTGGCACAACTATTTATTAAAGCGCGTTTTGGCCAAATTGAAAATATTAAAAAACTGAATATGATGGATACTAATATTGCCTTTGTTCCGATTATTGAGTCGCAGGAAGAATATTATCAAATTGTTAACGACTGTCCCAACCTGAACATTATTGGGGTAGAGCTGGTTATTAAAGAAAAGAACAATAACCTCTTGGAAGCCCATTGGTTGTCAAACTTATCCAAAGAAGGTTTGTTGGTAGTTGCTAACGCAGAACATTTAGGTGTTGAGAATCCATTACATTATGGTTTAACAGATGATACATCTTTATTTGAAGGAGAAGATATAGCTTGGGGACAAATGTTAGAGGACGGTGCTAACGCGATTATTACGCACTGGCCAATCTTCTTAAATCAATATAGAGATGAACGCTTGTTGAAGAAAGAAGATGGATTATGACATTAAAGGATAAACACTTCTTTGCATTAGCGATTATCAGTCAAGCCTACGACATCATCAAAGCTTCAACTAAAGTAGCGGTGGAAACCAAAGCACACAGTCGCGACCTTGTTACAGTTGTCGATAAAACCGTTCAAGAACATATTAATCAAGCCATTCAAACACAATATCCAGACGATCAAATCATTGGGGAAGAGAACTGGACAGGTAAAGTCGATAGGTTAACAGATCATGTGTGGGTTATTGACCCCATTGATGGGACGACAAATTTCGTTAAACAACAAACAGATTACGGGATTATGCTAGCATATTTTGAAAATGGCAAATCAGCCTTATCCTATGTCTATCTAGTTGATAGTGGACATTTGTATTATGCTATCAAAGGTTATGGTGTCTATTGCAATCATCATAAACTAGCTAAGCCTAAAGATCTTACATTAAAAGAGTCTTTAATAGCCATTGGTATTAGAGAGAACTTCAATACATCTCTATTAGAGACAATTGTTAATAAAGCATTTGATATACGTTATTATGGTTCTTCCGCTGTAGATGGCACAAGAACAATAACAGGCAATCTCGGGGCTTTTATCAATCCGGCTGGTGGTCCTTGGGACTTTGCGCCATTTATTTTATTTGCGGAAGAACTGGGTTTAACGATGTCCAATTTTGCAGGTGAGCCTCTAAAAATAACGGATTATAGTGATTTTATTATTGCTAGTGCTAGTGTATATCAAGAATTGAAAGAAGAATTACAAGCATACACCATAGAATAATAAAAGTTAAAAGGAGAGTTTTTATGTCTTTTCGTAATAAAAATTCAAATAAATATCTCTGCATATTTGCCATCTTAGTATTTTTCACTAGTCAGTTTTTTAGAGTGACACAGATAACTTATGCTGAAACAAAAGAATGGCCTTCGGACATCGTGCTTGCTGTATTACCTGATACGCAACTGTATTCGAAATATTCGCCTGAAATCTTCGAAAGTCAGACCAGCTGGATTGCTGAAAATCAAGCATCCGAAAATATTGATTTTGTACTTCATGTGGGTGATATCGTCAATGAAGCATATAATATTTCCCAATGGGAGAGTGCCTCTAATGTCATGGAGATTTTGGAGGAAGCAAAGATTAACTATGCCATCGTCACCGGGAATCATGATGTAGACTATTCACGGATAGGCGTCGAAGATGTCGCTTATTACGATGATATGCGTAACGAACTTGAAAATTACCCCAAGTATTTTCCAGTTGAGCGATTCGCATCAATGTCTACTTTTGGAGGCTCTAGCCCAAATGGCTATAACACTTACCATTTTATAGCTGCTGAAGACTATCAGATTATGGTATTAGCTCTTGATTGGCTTCCTAGTGATGAGACTCTGGATTGGGCTCAAGACATCTTGAAGCAATATTCAAAAACACCCACAATCATCTTAAAACATGATTTTATTAGGCCAAGAAAGAATGATCATTCCGGCGAAGTTCAAATATCTGGCGAAGAAACACAAAAGCAGTGGGAGATATTTAAAGAATATAATCAGATTTTCATGACGCTTAACGGCCACTTTACCGGTTCGGATTATGGTACACTGAAGAACGCCTATGGCAATGATGTATTTATGACGTCAGTCGATTTCCAAGGGAAAGTAAGAGGGGGTAATGGATGGATGAGATTGATGACACTCGATATTGAAAATAGCCGCATCAATGGGACGACATTCTCTCCATATGTCATGTCCCTTCCACTTGAGGAGCGGGAAGCAGAGGATTTGGAGTATCTTGAAGATGAGGCAAACCAATTTTCCTTTCCCTTTGATTTGAAAACTAGGTTTGAACAGATTTCAAATTAAGCAGCGTCTTTATCTAATGGAAGCGAGTGATTTTGTAACAACAAGTACTAAGCGATGAATGATTAAACGATACAATATAATAAACAAAAGGAATCTGATTTTGGAAAAAGGAAAGATTGATTTAAAACAAGTATTAGATGAAATTTCCGTGATGACCTATGATGAAATTGCGACGGCTATATTGAATAATAAATCGAGTTATATCAAAGATTTAGTCCAATTAAAAACAGAAGCAGATAATTTATTTCGTCAGGAAAGAAAGAGTGAATCGGACTCAGATATTAAAAGCTTAATCGATGCTTGGATTTCATTGAGAGATGAACTGAAGCGAACACTGAGACATCAAGATCGAAAAAACTACTAAACAAAAAAACCGTAAACCTCTGATTGGTCGATACAGAGGCTTACGGTTTTTGTATGTTTTTTTCAGTTAATCAAATTTCTTTGGTAACTTAAATTCAGATACTGTAGAAGTCATTGGTACTGGGCTTTTGTCCATATGGTTTTTAGCGTTAAAGGCTGTTTTAATTGTTTCCTCAATAATTTCCTCTTGACTATCAACCGTCTCAGGAAATAGATGGGGGAATGCACGTTTACGATAGCACGCTAGGGCTGCATCATAAATGACCGTATTTAATGAAATTTCCCGTGGGTAATAAAGTCGATCTCTAAAAGCGAGGTCAACATCGGATAAACCATCTTGAATCGCTAAGGCCATAAAGTTTGTATAGCTTAAAATATCGGCTCTAGAACGGAATTGTGCCCCTAGAATAAGACCACTTTCTTTCTCAACAACTAATTTAAGAACAACCGGTGTATCATCATCTAAGGTGTAGGGAACTTGGACCGTAATTTCTAGTGGATCATATAATTTTTGTGCTTGTTGATAAGTGTAACCCACACTAGAAATATAATGATTAAATACTTTCGTACCCATGACACGTACCGAATGGGATTGTTTCACACGCTTTTCTTTTAAATTCAAAGCCGCAATCTGACCAGAACGAACCGCATTGTTGATGAGTGCAACGAACTCTTGATGTTGTCCTTGACCAAAAGGTGTTTGAATCAAATCACCTACTGCAAAAATATCTTGGACACTAGTTTCTAAATATTCGTCCACTTTTATTGTCCCATTATCGTTTAATTCAACAATATCTTTCACCAATTCAGAATTTGGAATTAAGCTAGTTGCTAAGAGGATTGCATCAGGGTATAACTCTTGTTTATCTGTCGTGATTTTAAGGGGATTGACTTCTATAGAAGTAACTTTTTCATTTAAATATACTTCAGTAGCCGTGAATTCGATAATACTTTGGATATCCTTAACAAAATTGGCATCAAAGTAATTGTGTAATAACTGGTCACGCATTTCAATAATCGTCACTTGCTTGTTAACACTCACGAGCGCATCCGTTGTTTCAATCGCAATTTGGCCACCGCCAATAATGGCTAAGTTTTGTGCCGATTCAACAACACGTCGAGCATGTGCAGAACTCACATAATCTTTTGTTGTAATAATTTGCGTACTATTCAACGACTTCGATAAATTATCAGCTTGCCTTGATCCCATAGCTAATATCAAAACGTCATAGCTCACAGAACGTTGGTAACGCATATGGGCCGTAATGAGTTTCTTTTCATTCGCAAATAAACTGATAACACGCGTTCCTAATTGTAGTTGAATGTTTTGTTCATAAAGATAATCTTCTTTAACAAAAAAGGATTCATCTAAACTAGGTAAATCGCCATTTAATAACATGTTTAACCCACTTGGAATATATCCGATTTTATCTTGGGCTTCAATGAGTATAATTTCTGCATCAGGATAGAGTTTTCTTGATTCAATAGCTGCACTCACGCCAGCAAAGGATGCACCGATGATAACGATTTTCATGCTAATCTTCCTCTCAAGTAATATTTTATGTGAAATCTATAACATTAGTATAACGTTTATTTATAGCAGATTCCATAGTTATTTAAATTGATATTCAAGTTCACACCCATATAAAAAATAGAAAAACAGTGCTAGAGAAACGCATATATAGAAACTGAAAAAGACTATATACGATTGCCAAACGCATATATAGAAACTGAAAAAGGCTATATACGATTGCCAAACGCGTATATGGAAAGTGAAAAAGGCTATATACGATTGCAAATATAGATATCAAAGCCAGAAAAAGTAGCTTTCGATTTTCAGAGCATTCACCTCCAACAAACAATGAGCGGAAAAAATCCGAGCTTTTACATATAGTGTTAAGAACGAACCAGCACACATCTCTCCCTTTGGGGCTTTGCCCCTTAGGGAGAGAGTAGCTGGGCGAGTCTGAAGCCACTCTGAAAGAGAGGCGAAAGACGGTTCCACGATATGTAAAAGCTCGGATTTTTGTAGCGAATCCCCCTCAATCCCACCCAAGCAAAATAATTACCCTCAAATTCAACTCTATAAAATTACAAACCCCCTTATCCGTGTTATAATGAAATTGCTTGATAGATATTTGTGTTTTTGCAAAAAAGACTGATTTCAAATAGAAAGTAGAGGGTTCCCATGAAAATGAAACATAATCAGAAACACGCCCAAATAGGGACGTTTCTTCGAACGCTACGACTTGAAAAGAATTTAACTGAAAAAGATGTTGCTGAAGCCTTAGGGGTGACTGAACGTGTGATTCATCAGTGGGAAAAAGGCACCTACTTGCCTGAAATTACCCTGCTACAACCACTCGCCAATCTGTATAACGTGTCAACCGAAGATATTATCAATGGTTCGATTAGTAGTGATAGTGAAGGCGAAGAAAGAACAACCACCGATCCACAATTTTTTGAATATGCGGCAACAAGTTCTATTGAACAGCAAGATGTTTCCAGAAAAAAATGGTTCTCCCTCGTGTCGCTCGTTTTATTAATAGTTATCGCATCTTGCATGCTCATTGACTTTTTAACGATTGGACGTTTTACTTGGTCATTAATCGTGCTCATTTCAATTGGTTTTGCCTGGGGCTCCATCATTCCGATATTTATTATGAAAAAACAACCCATTTTAACGAGTATGGTCACCATGTCGATTTTAACCATTCCATATTTGTACTTACTGGATAATGTATTATCTTTAGACGGTATTTTGATTCGCATAGCGATTCCAGTCGCTGTCGCAGCCTATTTCTATTTATGGGGACTCTATGTTGTTTATCGCTACTATGATTTTCCTTGGATACGTATTGGTATGGTTGCCGCTTTTGGTGGAGCCATTTTATCCGCCGTGATTAACTTTGTCGTGTCATACAATTTAGATAGACCCTTCTTTACAGTTTGGAACATCTTATCGATTGTTATACTAGTCGCTATCGGTGTCGGTTTAATCTTTTACGAAAGACAAAAAAAGACCACACCCCCTGAATAAATCTCACTGCAATAAGTGATATTTATTTATGAAATGCGGATTGAGGAGTATAGTATAGGTAACATTAATTTAGGAGGTCATAAAATGCGTGTTTTACAACAAACGTTTACTTTAGCAAATGGGGTTGAAATTCCCAAAATTGGGTTAGGTACATGGCAAATGTCACCCGATGAAGCGTATAATAGTACCAAATTCGCTTTAGAAAATGGTTATTTGCATGTGGATACGGCTGTAAGTTATCGTAACCAACAAGCGGTGGGTAAAGCAGTCAAGGATAGTGGTCTAGATCGGGATACGGTCTATATTACAACGAAGATTCCTGGTGAAGTGAAAACTTATGATGAAGCCAAAGCAACCATTGAACAGTCTTTAAAAGAATTAGATGTCGAATATATTGATTTGATTTTAATTCATGCGCCACGTCCTTGGCAGGTGATGCATGATCGACCTATTGAAAATCATTATTATGAAGAAAATGCTAATGTGTGGCGCGCCATGGTTGAAGCGTATGAAGCGGGTCAACTAAAAGCGATTGGTGTTTCTAATTTTAGTATTGATGATTTAGAACATTTAATGGCAACGACAACGGTTGCTCCTCATGTGAATCAAGTTATTTATCATATTGGTCGGACGAACCAAGAATTACTGGCTTTTTGTCAAAATAACCATATTCTTTTGGAAGGTTACTCACCCATCGCAACCGGTCGGTTATTAGATAATCAACAAATTAAGGCAATTGCGGACAAATATGATAAATCAATTCCACAAATTTGTATTCGATATCTATTAGAAAAAGATATTTTGCCGTTACCAAAATCTGTGCATGAAGATTATATTTTACAAAATGCGGACGTTGATTTTTCAATTGAAGCCGACGATATGGCTTATTTAGATAGCTTATAAAATTATAAATAAATGAGAATTATGAATTTTATAGTTGACAATCTGTTTTTTTGCTCGTATAATCACCTTAACATTTAAATCAACTTACGTCATTGATAGAGAGAGTAGAATAATTTCGTAAAGCCAGCGAGATGAGACAGAGTGGAAGCTCATCGTTTACCAATTATTTGAAGCGCACTCTTGAGACAAGGTGGAGAAGATAGTATCCACTTTCGCAGTTCTATGCGTTAAAAAATGAGCGGATCGGGACACTTGTCCCCGTCAAGTAGAGTGGTACCGCGGGAAATCCCGTCTCTTTTACCTATATTAGGTAGAGAGACGGGATTTTTTGTATTCTCAGCTCATTGTTGGTTTGAATGTAAAATATAATATTGAGGGGATATTTATTATGAAAAATTTAGTTAAAAAATTAATGTTAGCAGCCATGACTTTAAGTTTAGGCTTAGTAGGGGTTACCGCATCTGTTCAAGCTCAAGATAGTGAAAGTCCTGTGTTGGATAAAATTAAAGCAGATGGTAAAATTGTGTTAGGTACCTCAGCCGATTTCCCGCCATTTGAATGGCATTTAGTCGAAGATGGTCAAGATACGATTGTTGGCTTTGATATTGATATTGCTCAAGCGATTGCGGATGCCTTAGAGGTAGAGTTAGTGGTTGAAGATATGAACTTTGATAGTTTAGTGGCAGCCGTAAAAACAGGCCGTGTCGATATGGTAATGGCTGGTATGAACCCAACAGAAGAAAGAAAGAAAGAAGTAGATTTTAGTGACATTTATTATCAATCAGGCTTTGTTGCCTTAGTACCAGCAGATAAAGTTGGAGACTATGCTGATTTTAATGATATTGCTAATCTTAAAGTAGGTGTTCAAAAAGGAACGTCACAGGAAGCTTTTGTTAATGAAACTTTAACTGAAGCTGAAATTACGTCGATGCCAAAAAATGATGCCTTGATTGCTGCAATGATGACCAATCGTTTAGATGCTATCATCATTGATAAAATTGTAGGTGAACAGTTTGTGTCTGTTAATCCAGATATCGCGATTGCCAATTTTGAAGTGCCACATGAAGAAGATGGGACAGCTATTGCTATTGCTAAAGGCAACGAAGCCTTGTTAGTCGAAATCCAAGCGGTACTAGACGAATTAACCGAATCGGGTGAAATTGAGGAACTTTTCATCAAAAATATCGATTTAATGGCTGGTTCAGTTGAGTAATACAAAATAATATTGGGTGGGTTTGAAAGGAAGTTTATAGATGGATTTATTGTTTGAATATTGGCCGATTTTCTTAGAAGGGACAATTAATACCATATTAATTTCATTTTTTGCGGTATTAATCGGTTTAGTCTTTGGATCTTTATTAGCCCTTTTACGCTTGTCACAGAATACATGGTTAAATTTATTCGCAAAAGCGTATATCCAGGTAGTGCGTGGAACGCCATTGCTGGTTCAATTATTTATCATTTATTTTGGTTTGACCTCTTTAAATTTATCAAGTTTTGCGTCAGGCGTTATTGCGGTTGGTTTTAATGCAACTGCCTATGTAGCTGAGATTATTAGAAGTGGGATTCAGTCGGTCGATAAAGGACAAATGGAAGCAGCTTTAGCAATTGGGATGTCGCGAAAACTTGCGATGCAAAAGATAATTTTTCCCCAAGCGATAAAAAATATCCTTCCAGCCATTGGGAATGAGTTTGCGGCTTTAATTAAGGAAACGTCTATTGTTTCTTATTTAGGTATTCGCGATATTATGTTTGCTTCTGACATTGTCAGAGGGGCTACTTTTCAAATCTTTCCACCTTTATTTATAGCCGCAGGGATTTATTTAATATTAACATCAGTGATTGCCTACGGTGTGGGACGTTTAGAAAAGAGGTTAAAAGCCAGTGATTAAAGTACAAAATTTATATAAATCTTTTGGTGATAAAGAAGTTTTAACGAATATAAATCAGGAAGTTAACGAAGGGGAAGTCTTAGTTATTATTGGTCCATCGGGGTCCGGTAAATCGACTTTGTTACGTTGTCTCAATCTCTTAGAGGTGCCGACATCTGGAAAGATTTATTTCAAGGGAACGGAAATTACGGCTAAAGATACCAAATTAGAAGAAATCCGGCAACATATGGGGATGGTTTTTCAAAACTTTAATCTCTTCCCTCACCTAACCGTTATGGATAATATTACGTTTGGTCCCATTAATCTTAAAGGATTCACACAAGCACAAGCTGTTGAACTAGCGATGGACTTGCTACAGAAAATGGGTTTGAGTGATAAGGCGGATGTATATCCTTCGTCTTTATCCGGTGGGCAAGCTCAACGGGTGGCGATAGCTAGAGCTTTAGCGATGCAACCGGATGTCATGTTGTTTGATGAACCAACCTCGGCTTTAGATCCTGAAATGGTTTCTGAAGTTTTGGCGGTTATGAAACAACTAGCACTCGAAGGAATGACCATGGTCGTGGTTACGCATGAATTAGGCTTTGCTCGTGAAGTTGCTTCGCGGATTGTGTTTATGGATGCGGGTCAATTAGTTGAAACAGGAAGTCCGGAACAACTTTTGAATCATCCTCAAGAAGCAAGAACCATTGAGTTTTTGTCAAAAGTTCTATAATGCTTTATCTATTAATAAAAGCCTGTATGCATAACTATCTATGCTACAGGCTCTTTTCATTATTTGGGCTATTACTCAAATTGACTTAACAAAAATTGGATGGTTTTCCAACTTGGAAAATGCGCATTGTTTTCGATAATTTCTATAGATAGATGGGGATTATCGATTTCTTCGATTACTTGCACTAGTTGTTTCGTTGATGTAATGACATCATTTTCACCTTGATAAATTTGGTAAGGTATTTGAATGTCCCGGAAAACAGCGGATAAATCAGTGTTTATTAATTCTAGCATCAGTGACGTGTTATCTTGATAGCCATTACTGCTTAAAGCACTTTTATCAGAAAAAGTGTAATCAGGGCTGGTGAGAATCCCGACAAGTAATTCAAGTAAGCCGTATCTAAATAAACCATCAGAAAAATAATAGCCGGCATTGATGATTTTGTTCGAGACAAATTCAAGGTCATTCATTGAATAATCTTCAGCCATCATTATCTGTTGAAAGTGAATGGTTTCTTCATCATTCAAAGACATTTGTTCCATAAGTTGAAAAATTTCTTCATTAAAGAAGATGCTCTTACTCACTTGTCCATACACGACCACCCGGTCAATTAAATCAGGTCGTTCGGCGGCTGCATAAGCAGATAAGACAGACCCCCAAGAAACACCAAAAAGTTGAATATCGTTATTGGGAAAATCTTCATGGATGGCATCAATTAAATCGACCGTCATATTAACTAAATCTTCAATTTGATAGGAATCATCGATGGGTGCATTATTAATACCTGATCCCCATTGATCCCATAAAACTAATAGATTATGGTCGGTTAATTCGGGTAATATTCCTCTTGAGCCAACGTTGAAAGGAATTGGTGAGCCTGGGCCACCATGTAAAAAAATCACGATGGGCAAGTCACTTGCTTTCCCTTCGATTAAAACCGTTTGTTCATGTCCTCCTAATTGATAGGTTCTTGTTTCTGAAATACTGTTTGAATTAATAACCGCTTGACGTTGGAAATGAACTTTTATTATAACAATCATTATAAAGACAAAAACCAATGCCACTAATACTAGCAACCATTTCAATAACATCTTTGATATTTTTTTTAGCATGGTGAAAGCTCCTAACGGTTTATTGAATCTAATTATAATGAAAGGAGTTTACAAGAGCAAATAAGAAAAGATAATAACAAAGATTAATAAGCAAATTCGACCCAATAATGCTTAAAATAGGGTAATATATTAATAGAGAGTAATGATTGAAAATAGAAATAGAGTAGATAGGATTAATTGATGAAAATATATATTGATGCAGATGGCTCTCCGGTCAAGGACGAGGTGATAAAACTAGCGAAAAGATACCATTTAGAGGTTATTATGGTCACCGCATTCGAACATTATACTAACAAAATATATCCTGATTTTGTTACATTTATCTATGTGGACAAAGGTAAAGATGCGGTTGATTTCAAAATTATATCTTTAATTGAGCCAAACGATATTTTGGTCACTCAAGATTATGGATTGGCTTCTTTGTTGATTAATAAAGCCAATGTTATTAATCAAAGTGGGATGGTGTATACACAAGACAACATTGATCAATTGTTATGGCAACGCCATATTGGCCAACAGATGCGAAAACAAGGCTTACGAACAAAAAGTATTAGCAAATATTCAGATGAAAACCGACAATCATTTAGTCAATCGTTACAAAGATTGATTGAAGATCATTTACCATCTGATTAGCCAGATTTCAGATGAAGGGGCAATAGGATTTTATGAGTGTGTATTTAGAGATACCTGAATTTGATTCAAATTTTCAGATTAGATCATTTACAAATGATGGGATGACAATTGTCTACCCGCATTGGCATAAAGAAATTGAAATTATTCATGCGGATAAAGGGCATATCAATATCGGTGTCAACAATCAAGTTATTACCGTTCAAGAAGGTGAAACTATCTTTTTTGCTAGTGGAGAACCGCATTATTTTTTAGCTTCTCCAAATAGTGAGCGTATTGTTCTGCAATTTGATTTGAGTTTATTGCGCGAAAATAGTTTGGCACAAAAAGATGATCGCTCTTTGGTGGAGGTGTTTAGTCAAGGAGAGCGTCATAGTGCCAATTGGCAAGCAGAAACGGCGCGTAAAGTAGAGCAGTTGGTGCGGCAATTGCATCAAACGGTTAACAGTTCGCTGGAAGGTAAAAAGTATTTGGTAATGGCTGATTTATATCAATTGGTTAGTTTATACTTTCATGAAATACCCAAGCAGTCCTCGACGGCTGTACGGACAAAATCAACTAACCAATCCAAAGATGTTTTAGATCAAGTCAATGATGCCGTCGAATATATAGAAGCGCATTATTTCGAACAGATAACTTTGGGTGATGTCGCTGAGGCGGTTGGCTTTAGTCCTTATTATTTTACACGTTTTTTTAAAAAGAATATGGGCATGACCTTCGTGGAGTTTTTACGTGAATATCGTTTAAATCAAGCCATGTTTATTTTAGCCAATGAAGATGTCCCTATGACAGAAGTAGCTGAAAAGTCAGGTTTTGGGAGTGTAAAAACCTTTCATCATGTTTTTAAAGAACAAATGGGTATATCACCTTTGCAGTATCAAAAATCACTCCAAAGAAAAATGAAATCAAAAATAAGTTAATGACATATATGCCTTCGTTCAACATCATTTAGTTGGATTAAGGCTATTTTTTGCGTAAAAAGCTGTACATTGGACTGTTATAATATTGTGAGCTGAATATTACTAGCTGAAATAATAGGAATCAGCCCTAACGCGCTCAATTGATTCAGAAAGACAGAAAAATATTTTTCTATAAATTCGAGAGCAATATACGGGAATATTTCCAATCGATTTAGGAAGAAATTCAAATGAAAATGGCTTATTATATAAGTGATAGAAAACGTTAACAGGAGGATTTTTTATGACACTTAGAGTTGGAGTTATTGGTTGTGGTGGAATTGGAACAAAAAAACACTTGCCAGCATTAGCACAGATTGAAGAGGTAGAAATCGTTGCTTTATGTGACATTATTGTAGAACGTGCTGTGGATGCCAAGAAAGAATTTGGTACTGCTGATACAGAAGTTTTTGCTGACTATCAAGAAATGTTAGACAAAGTTGATTTAGATGTGGTTCATGTTTGTACACCTAATTCGTCACATGCTGAACTTTCAATCGCTGCCTTAGAAGCTGATTGTCATGTTATGTGTGAAAAACCTATGGCTAAAACGGCAAAGGAAGCCCGTGCCATGGTGGAAGCCGCTAAACGTACGGGGAAAAAATTAACCATTGGCTACCAAAACCGTTTCAGAACAGATTCGCAACATTTACATAAAATTGTTGAAGATGGTGGTTTAGGAGATATTTATTTTGCTAAAGCACATGCGATTCGTCGTCGTGCGGTACCAACTTGGGGTGTTTTCTTAGACGAAGAAGCTCAAGGTGGGGGACCGTTAATTGACATTGGTACACACGCTCTCGATTTAACTTTATGGTTAATGAACAATTATAAACCAAAATTTGTGGTTGGAAATGCTTATCATAAATTGGCAGAACATAAAAATTCAGCTAACGCATGGGGTCCATGGGATCCGTCTAAATTTACGGTCGAAGATTCTGCTTTTGGTTATGTCGTTATGGAAAATGGGGCGTCAATTTTCCTAGAGGCAAGCTGGGCTTTAAATACCTTAGATGTTAAGGAAGCTAAAACGACCTTAATGGGGGATAAAGCTGGAGCTGATATGAATAATGGTTTAACGATTAATGGTGAAGAATATGGTTTGATGTATGAAAAAGAAGTTAATTTAACCACAGGTGGCGTTGATTTTTATGAAGGAATGGAAAATGACCCTGAATTAATTGAAGCGCGTCAATGGATTGATGCGATTTTAAATGATACAACACCAGTGGTTTTACCTGAACAAGCTTTAGTTGTTACCGAAATTTTGGAAGCTATCTATGAATCATCAAAAACGGGTAAACCTGTTTACTTCAATGGTGAAGGAGAAGCTTAATGAGTATACCTAAGATTGCTTTACAATTATGGAGTATCAAAGAACACATTCAAGATAATTTAGAAAATTCCTTAAAAGAAGTTTCCCAAATGGGTTATGATGGTGTCGAATTTGCCGGTTATTTTGGTCATAAGGCTGAAGATGTTAAATCATGGTTAGACGAATATCATCTACAAGTAGCTGCTTCGCACACCCCCTTTGAGTCGTTACAAAATGACTTAGAAGCTGAAATTGAATATGCTAAAACAGTTGGGAATAAATTCATTATCGTTCCTTATGCTACATTTGATAATTTAGCAGGTTGGGAAAATTTCTGGAAAGAAATGGAAGCTATCGCCAGACGCTTAAATGACGAGGACATCATGTTAGGCTACCATAATCATAATCACGAATTCGATGGCTCAAAAGGTTATGATATTTTAGATTTAGCAGCAAAGTTAGCGCCTTCGATTTTATTAGAAATTGACACGTATTGGGTGAATTTTGCAGGTGTTGATTCAGTTAAATGGATTAAGAAACATACGGATAGTGTGGGGATGTTGCATATTAAAGACTTCGATGCAACCAATCAAGAAAGTATTCAAATTGGTGAAGGCACGTTGCCGATTGCTGATTATGTAAAAGTTGCTTCACGTTTAGAACACCCATGGCTTGTGATTGAACAAGAAGCCTTCCGAACGGCAACACCCCTCGAAGCAGCTGCTGCAAATGTTAAAGCGCTACGTGAGATTGTTAAGGAGGTTGCTAAATGATTCGGGTAACGGTTTGGAATGAATTTAGACATGAGACAACAGATGCTGAGGTCAAAGCCGTTTATCCTGAGGGTATTCATCAACAAATTGCTTCGTTTTTAAGCGAAGATTTTGAAGTTAAAACAGCAACTCTTGATGAAGCCGAACATGGTTTGACCGAAGAGGTCCTTAATGCCACCGATGTTCTTATTTGGTGGGGACATATGGCCCATGATGAAGTAGCTGATGAAATTGTAGACCGTGTTCAACAAAGAGTCTTAGCCGGTATGGGATTAATCGTATTACACTCAGGTCACTTTTCAAAAATCTTTCAACGTTTAATGGGAACAAGCTGTAACCTAAAATGGCGTGAAGATGGTAAACACACCCGTTTATGGAATGTTAATCCTTCCCATCCTATTGCGGCCGGTGTAGGCGAATATTTTGAAATTGAACAAGAAGAAATGTATGGTGAACATTTTGATATTCCAGCACCAGACGAACTTGTTTTTGTCAGCTGGTTCCCAGGGGGCGAGGTTTTCCGTTCTGGCTGTACCTTCCGCCGTGGGCAAGGCAAAATTTTCTATTTCCAACCCGGTCATGAAACCTACCCGACCTACTACCAACCAATGGTCCAAAAAGTCATTCGGAATGCGATTCATTGGGCGAATCCGACTGAACAAGAATGTGTATACTATGGCCATTATCAAGCCCTTGAACAATAAATATCTACAAAAATCTGTAAGGAGGATTTTCAAATGAAATTAGGCGTTTTTACACCCGTTTTTAATAACTTAAGTTTTGAAGCGATGATTGATAAAGTAGCCGACGCTGGATTGCAAATGGTTGAAATTGGAACAGGGGGTTCACCCGGTGACGCCCATTTAAATATTCAAGAATTACTGGCTAGTGAACAAGCCCGTAAAGATTACTTAGCTAAATTAGCAGACAGAGGGCTAGAAATTTCTGCATTAAGTGCCCATCATAATCCAATTTCACCCAATCCAAAAGAAGCGGCTGAGGCGGACAAATTATTACGTGATACCATTAAATTGGCTTCATTGATGAATGTGCCCGTTGTCAATGGTTTCTCAGGTGTATCAGGCGGAAACGCAACGGATACACAAGTGAATTGGCCTGTATTGCCTTGGCCGACTGAATACAATGATAATTATGAATACCAATGGGAGAAAAAGTTAATTCCTTATTGGAAAGACATCAATCAAGAAGCCACTGCTGCAGGGGTAAAAATTGGGATTGAACTACATGGTGGTTTCTTAGCTCATACACCATATACCATGTTGAAATTACGTGATGCAACAGGTGATGCGATTGGTTGTAACTTTGATCCGAGTCATCTATGGTGGCAAGGCATTGATCCAGTTGCAGCTATCAAAATCTTAGGCAAAGAAAATGCGATTCACCATTTCCATGCCAAAGATACCTATTTAGATCAAGACAATATTAATATGTATGGTTTAACCGATATGCAACCCTATGGGAATGTTCAAACACGGGCATGGACTTTCCGTTCCGTCGGTTGTGGACATGATTTACAAACTTGGTCTGATATGATTTCCGCTTTGCGTCTATATGGTTATGATTATGTTTTGAGTATTGAACATGAAGATCCAATCATGTCTGTTGATGAAGGATTCATGCGGGCGGTAACGAATTTAAAACAAGTTATGATTAAAGATCAACCAGGAGAAATGTGGTGGGTTTAACCCCATTTCCCCCATTAAATAGTATAATGGTAGAGACAGTTAAATGAGAAAGTAGCTGTCTCTACTTTGAATTTATGATTGTTATTTAGAGAAGGTGGTAGAGGAATGGAAAAATTAGGAATCGCAATCGTTGGTTATGGTGGTATGGGTACCTATCATGCAAGTACCCTAATTCCAGAAGAATATTTTGATTTAAAGGGTATTTGGGATATTGCCAAAAAACAACGAGCGTTAGCCGAAGAAAATGATTTACATGTTTTTGAGAGTTTTGAGGCGGTCTTAGAAGATAAATCCGTTGAAGCGATTTTAATCGCAACCCCGAATGATTCACATAAAGCGATTGCCATCCAAGCTTTAGAAGCAGGTAAACATGTCATCTGTGAAAAGCCTGTGATGTTATCGACAGAAGAATTGGATGAGGTTTTAGCTGTAGCCGAAAAAGCTGACCGTATTTTTATGGTGCATCAAAACCGTCGTTGGGATCCAGACTTTTTAGTGATTAAAGAGTTAATGCATAATCACCAAATCGGTGAAATCTTCCAAATTGAATCACGTGTGCATGGTGCTAATGGTATTCCAGGTGATTGGCGTCATGTGAAAGCCCAAGGTGGTGGTATGATACTTGATTGGGGCGTTCATTTATTGGATCAAATCCATACTTTAGTCGATAGTCCGATTAAAACCATGCGGGCTGACTTGAGTTTTGTGTTAGGTAATGAAGTGGATGATGGTTTTACCGTTACCCTTATTCATGAAAATGGACTTAAATCGGTCGTTGAAGTTGGAACAACTAACTATGTTAAATTACCGCGTTGGTATGTTAAAGGGACCGAAGGCACAGCTATTATTGAAGATTGGGATTTAAGTGGAACAATGATCGTTGCAACGGGAGATAGTACTGCGACACCTCAACCTATTCAGGCCGGTGTTGGTTTAACTAAAACCATGGCACCACCTTCTGAAGAAGCAACGGAAGAATTAGCATTACCAACACCTCATATGATGAATGAAAGTTTCTACTTTAACTTTTATCGGACGGTTCGCGAAGGAGCAGAACCGATTGTTAAGAACGAAGAAGTTCGTTATGTGATGCAATTAATGGAACGTATTTTTGAAGAAGCGGATGTCATCCAATAAAAAGCAGGGTAACCTTGCTTTTAACGTAACCTCAATTAAACAAAGGACAAGAGACTGTTGACATACCCTATGCTTCAGTCTCTTTGATTGTTTTATCTGAGGGAAATAATCAAAGAGTGGAGGAAAGGGATGTTTAAGCATAAAGTTGTTGTGGTCACGGGTGGCGTTAAGGGGATTGGAAAAGAAATTGTCGCTCAATTTATGCAAGCTGGCGCTCAAGTTGCTGTTATGGATTTGTTGGAAAATCCTTATTTTCAAGGCGATGTCGCTAACCCGACTGATATAGAAGCCTTTGTTCATAAAATTAATCAGGATTTTGAGAAAGTTGACATACTCGTCAATAATGCCTTACCACCTATGTTGGGAATTGATGAAGCTAGCTTTGAAACTTTTAGTCAGGCTCTGAATGTAGGCATCACAGGACCTTTTTATCTTAGCAAACTATTGTATCCTTTAATGCCTCAAGGATCGGCTATCATTAATATTTCTTCCAGTCGTCAAGCGATGAGTCAACCTCAAACAGAAAGTTATTCGGCTGCGAAAGGCGGCATTCAAGCTTTGACCCATGCTTTAGCTATCTCATTAGGGGACAAAGGGATCCGTGTGAATGGGGTAGCTCCAGGTTGGATTGAAACGAATCCAGCGGCTGTCTTAAGCTCAGCAGACCATTTGCAACATCCGGTCGGACGTGTCGGCCAAGTGGCCGATATTGCTAACCTGGTCCTATACTTAGCCTCAGAAAAGGCTGGCTTTATAACAGGTCAAACGATTACCGTCGATGGGGGTATGAGTAAGTTAATGATTTATCATGACGACAACGGTTGGGAATATACCCAAAGTAGCGAGTGACTTTGCTTGAAATTTGGGGATATTTATTTGAAAATAACACCATAGGGAGTGATTAATTTTGAAAACAATCAAACTAAATAGTGGTTATTTGATGCCGGTTTTAGGAACAGGCACGAATACTTTTGGTAAAGAAGGCAATCGATACGATGGTAAAATTAATATGGATACGACCGAGTTGGCTAGTTCCATAGAAGTCGGTTATCGCATGATTGATACGGCAATTTCGTATCGTAATGAAGCGGTTGTCGGTAAAGCGGTTAAAGAATCAGGAATTGATCGCAGTGAATTTTTCTTAGTGTCCAAAATTCCCGGTCAACCAGCGTACATGAAGGATGAAGCGTCGATTGATGCGGCTGTGATGGCTAGTTTGGAGGCTTTGCAGACAGATTATATCGATTTATATTTGATTCATCATCCTTGGGATAATTTAGCTGAAATGCTAGCTGCTTGGAAAGTGTTAGAAAAACATGCTGAGGCGGGTCGCATTAATTCGATAGGTGTTTCCAATTTTAATGAAGAGCAACTTGCGTATTTGTTGGATAAGGGGACGATTCCCCCAGCGGTGAATCAAGTGGAATCCCACCCCGGCAAATGGAATGATGCGATTATTGCGTTTGGGATGGAACAGGGCGTTTTTGCAACATCTTGGGGACCTTTATCACGTTTCGATGACTCGATTAAGGCCAAGCTTGAACCCATTGCTAATAAATATCACAAAACCTGGGCACAAGTTTTACTGCAATACCAAATTGACCGTGATGTGATGGTCATTCCTAAATCGCATGATGCCAAGCGCCAAGCACAAAATTTCGATGTATTTGATTTTACATTAACGGAAGACGAGAAAGCCTTCATTAAGAAATTATAATGAGTGTTTGGTGAAAAATTACTCATTTTAGGAAATTATAAGTGTTTCAGCCTGAAAACGTTTCAATTCATGGTATAATAGAAGTAACAAATAAAGCTTAATTTGTTTGAAATCTGTTGAATGAGGTGATTTGACATGTCGAAACGTCAACGTATTTACAGACATAGACTAAACTTAGTTCAAAATCAAGCGATTCGCAATCAACCAAGTTCTATTGATTTGATGCAAGGCCAAAACATCATTGATGAATCTTCTTATAGTTCAGAAATAACGTCCATTGAACCATACGGAGAAGCTACCTATATTCAATCACGTAAAAACAAAGACAAAGAAGATAACTTACAGAAAGTATAAGTTTCAATATTGCCATCCGACGGGTTTAAAGCATTAGCCTGTCGGATATTTTTAGGTTCAAATTTAATTAAGGAAACAAAAAAATTTTTAGCAGTGTTTTCATTCGATTATTTTATGAATTCCTATATAATAAAGGTGTAAATTGCAAATGATGGGTTAGGTGGGGATAGTGATGATAATCGAATTGTGTGCGGCGAGTCTGCATGGCTGTCTGTTAGCTGAAAAATATGGGTTGATGCGGATTGAATTAAATAGTGCCTTAGAGTTAGGAGGGCTTACACCTAGTGTAGGTTTATTAGAAGCTGTTTTAGAGCAGGTGGAGCTACCCATCGTAGCTATGCTACGGCCTAGACCGGGTGGTTTTAATTACAGTCAGGATGAGCAACTGGTCATGTTAAAGGACTTAACTATTTTATTGAGTCATCCGATTGAAGGTGTAGCCTTTGGTGCTTTAAATGAAGACAAAGGAGTGGATGAAGTATTTACTAAACAGCTGGTCGATTTGTGTCATCAAGCCGGTAAAAAAGCTGTTTTTCACCGTGCGTTCGATGTCATTGAAGCCTATGATAGTTTTACGGCGACCGAGAAGTTGATTGAGTTGGGCGTTGATCGTATTTTAACAAGTGGTCGAGCAGCTGTTTCCATGAATGCGATTGAAGAATTGTGGTCGTTGCAAAATCGTTATGGCAAGCAAATAGATTTTGTTGTCGGAGCGGGTATTAAACCAGCCAATATGTTGCATATTCAAAAAGAGACGGGGATTGATCAATTGCATGGTTCTTTTAGTCAAGGTGGATATGATGTCACATCAAGAGGTAATGGAGTTACTTATGGTGTCAATCCTAAAAGTGATTTTACAGAAACAGATGAGGATCAATTGAAGCAAATTCAAAATATTATGGATGTTTGGATGTCAAATTAAGTATCAATGATAGTCAAATGGCAATTTGATTAGAAAACAGTTTAGAATAAATGTAAATAACTATTTTTATGTTAACGGTAACAGCATCAAAACACTTGAAAAAACGTTTGCGTTGAGGCATAATATAAGTATAAATAAAACGGTTTCAGTTAAACCGGAAATCAGGAGGAAAATGAATGAAATTCAATTGGAAAAAAGTACTAGTTGGATCTTTATCAGCAGCACTTGGTTTGTCTGCATTTGCTGGGGGAGCAGTAGGGTTAACGCAAGTATCCGCACAAGAACCTTTACGTATTGCAGTTGATGGTAACCTTTTAGATTACTTAGAAGCTAATATTGCTGGTTTCGAAGAAGAAACAGGAATTACGGTAGAATTAGTTCAACAAGATATGTTTGAATCTTTAGAAGGTCTACCTTTAGATGGACCTGCTGGTTTAGCCGCTGACGTATTAATCGCACCTTATGATAGAATTGGATCATTAGGCATGACTGGTCAAATCTCAGAAGTTACTCTAAATGAGGATGCAGGCTTTGATGATACGGATAAATTACAAGTAACAGCTAACGACACGATTTTTGGTGCGCCAGCTATTATTGAATCACTTGTTATGTACTACAATACAGATTTAATCGCCGAAGCGCCAACAACCTTTGAAGAATTAGAAGTTTTAGCAGAAGATGAAGCTTATGCATTTGAAGGTGAAGAAGGTAAAAACGTTGCATTCTTGGCTAAATGGACTGACTTCTATGTATCCTATGGTTTAATTTCTGGATACGGTGGTTATGTGTTTGGACAAGATGGTACTGACCCAACTGATATTGGATTAAACAATGAAGGTGCCATTGAAGGTATCAACTATGCGATTGAATGGTTCAACAGATGGCCACAAGGTATGTTAGATGTTACTGGTTCAGGTGACTTTGTTACACAATCATTTATGGACGGAAGCACCGCAGTCATCATTGGTGGACCATGGGATGCAACAGCTTTTGCTGAAGCAGGCGTAAATTTTGAAGCTGCTAAAATCCCTACATTACCAAACGGTAATGATTACCAACCATTTGGTGGTGGTAAAGGCTGGATTATTTCTAACTACTCAACAAACAAAGAAGCCGCTCAACAATTCTTAGATTGGGTAACAACTGAAGAACAACAAACAGCCATGTTTGATATGATTCGTGAAGTACCTGCTAATCAAGCTGCTCGTGCAGCAGCCGCAGAAAATAGCGATAGCTTAACCGCAGCCGTTATTGATACTTATTCTAGTGCTGTTCCAATGCCAAACATTCCTGAAATGGGTGAAGTATGGCCAGGTGCTGAAAACTTAATGTTTGACGCTGCGTCTGGTAACAAAACAGCTGAACAATCTGCCAATGATGCGGTAGAATTAATTAGCCAATCAATTGAACAAAAATTTAACTAATCCAAATTAAATGATAGGTATTCAAAAAAAGGGATTCTGGTAGGATAAAATCCTGCCAGAATTTTTACTATATCGGATACCTACAAAAGAAAATAGTGGGAGGACTTGTTCATGGAACAAACCAAAAGACCCAATCATAGTGTGACAACAGCTACTGTTTTATCTCTATTCCCTGGGTTAGGACAAATATATAACAAACAATTGGCCAAAGGCCTTATTTTTATTGCTGTTGCACTATTATTTATTTATGAAAATTATGTTTTCGGTGCCGATGCCATTCGTGGTTTTATCACTTTGGGCGATACGCCGATGGTCGATCATTCGTTGTTTATGATGATTCGCGGGACGATTCAAATTATTGTCATCATCATCTTTTTAATTTTTTATATCTTTAATCTAATTGATGCACGAAAAATCGCTAAGCGGTGGCAAGACGGATTACCCGTTGGGACCACTGTTCAACAATTATTTAAATCCATTTATGAAAATGGCTTTCCTTATTTATTAATTATTCCGGCTTATATATTTATGGCGTTTGCGATTGTCTTTCCTGTCATGGTCACAATTTTCATGGCCTTTATGAACTATGATTTTCAAAATATGCCCCCAGCAAACTTATTGGATTGGGTGGGATTACAAAACTTTAGAGATATCTTCTTCTTAAGTTCTTACCGTTCGGCCTTCGTTTCAGTGTTCTCATGGACAATCATTTGGACCGTCTGTGCAACGACCTTACAAATCGTTTTAGGTATTTTTACGGCTGTCGTCTTAAATCAGAAATTTATTAAAGGTAGACGTTTCTTTGGTGTTATCTATCTATTGCCATGGGCTGTTCCAGCCTTTATTACAATTTTGAGCTTTTCGAATATGTTTAATGATTCTTTAGGGGCTATCAATACACAAGTTATTCCGTTTTTAAATAATATTCCCTTTGTAAATATTGGACGGATTGCTTGGAAAACCAATGCATACTGGACAAAAGTTGCGATTATTTTGATTCAAGGTTGGCTTGGATTCCCTTATATTTATGTAATGGTTACCAGTATCTTGCAATCTATTTCTGAGGATTTATACGAAGCAGCTCGGATTGACGGTGCTGGACCGATTAAACAATTCCAACATATTACATTACCAGCGATCTTTTCCGTCGCTGCACCAGTTTTTGTTACGCAATATACCGGGAACTTTAATAACTTCTCCATGATTTACCTCTTTAATAATGGGGGGCCGGGAAGTGTGGGTGGAGGAGCCGGAGCCACCGATATCTTAATCTCCTGGATTTATAAGTTAACAACGAATACGACACCGCAATTCTCTGTCGCTGCCGCGTTGACCTTGATTATTTCGGTCATTGTTATCTCGTTCTCACTGATTGTCTTCAAGAAAACAAATGCATTTAATATGGAGGATGTATAACATGAATAAAACATTTACAACATCCAAAATGAAGAAATTTGCCGGTCGTTTCTTTACCTATTTCTATTTAATAGTCTTAGCGGTGGTTATTATTTATCCTTTATTGGTAACTGCTAGCTCAGCTTTCCAACCAGGAAATATCACTGCTTTCCGGTTAAATTTAGATTCTATTTGGACTTTAGATAACTTCAGACGTCTTTTTAATGAAACCTTATACTTAACTTGGTATAAAAACACCTTAATCGTGGCCGTTTCGACGATGGTGGCACAAGTAACGATCGTAACGCTAGCCGGTTATGCCTACAGTCGTTATCGATTTGTTGGGCGAAAACAGAGTTTGATGTTTTTCTTAATCATTCAAATGGTCCCAACCATGTCAGCCTTGACTGCCTTCTTTGTTATGGCGCTTCTATTAGATGCGATTAACGAATATTGGTTCTTGACCTTCCTATATATTGGTGGCGGGATTCCAATGAATACTTGGTTAATGAAAGGTTATTTTGACACTGTACCGTATGAACTGGATGAATCGGCCAAATTAGATGGAGCAGGGCACTTTAGAATTTTCTGGCAAATTAACTTGCCACTGGTAAGACCGATGATTGCAGTACAAGCCCTATGGGCCTTTATGGGACCATTTGGGGACTACATGTTATCTCGTTTCCTCCTTCGTTCACAAGAATTCTATACCGTGGCCCCAGGGTTACAAACCTTTATTAGTGACACCAGAAACCAAAAGGTTGCCCTATTTGCCGCAGGAGCCATTCTGATTGCCGTTCCAATCGCCGTCTTGTTCTTCTTCTTGCAGAAAAACTTTGTGTCTGGTTTAGTTGCCGGAGGAACCAAAGGCTAAAATCTTTTTAATAAATATCCCCAAACGATCTACTCCGGTAGGTCGTTTTTCTATCTAAAAAAGGTCAGCGCGAAGTGGATGACAAGTCAATCATGCTAATTTTCATCTTATGACCTAATTTGCCGGACGTCGATTGTCGGTGTAATCCGGCAAACTCGAAAGGCGGACTTCGCGAGCAAACGACGACCGGCAAAGTGGGGTAATAAGGTGTAAATGTTAATTTGCCGGACGTCGATTGTTGATGTAATCCGGCAAACTCGAAAGGCGGACTTCGTGAGCAAATGACGACCGGCAAAGTGGGGTAATAAGGTGAATATGCAAATTTGCCGGACATCGATTGTCGATGTAATCCGGCAAACTCAAATGGCGGACTTCGCGAGCAAATGACGACCGGCAAAGTGGGGTAATAAGGTGTAATTGTTAATTTGCCGGACGTCGATTGTCGATGTGATCCGGCAAACTCGAAAGGCGGACTTCGCGAGTAAACGACGACCGGCAAAGGGTAAGTGGGAAGGGGAGGAACAGGTTGATTTCGGATACAACATTGTGTTTGATAAAGTTTTCTTTATTAGGTGGCGACCCCTCCATCCCAATGTCATTAAGTTAAGAAATATAGTCTATCGAGCTTTCGATAGGCTTTTTTGTTGGTATTCTGCTAATTGGATTTATAAAAAATTTATATAAAATGTTAAAAACACAAGTGAAAACGCTTGACAAATGGAAAACCCCCTAAATAATCTCAAAAAATTAGACTATTTTAGGAGGGATTACTATGTCACGTTTCGCTAAAATTACTTTTAATCACTTGAAGGAAGCCATTCAATCCGTATGTCAAAACCGAGCAGACCACGTGTACCAGCCTGATGTTGATTTTACACGAAATCGCAAATTAACGATGCCAGTTGTTATTGAATCAGTGATTAAGTTTGGTGCGGAAAGTCTTAATAATGAATTATTTAGGCTTTGGAACAATCATACCGAGACACCAACCCCATCAGCTTTTGTTCAAGCACGTTCAAAACTAAAAGTGAGTGCATTTAAAGAAGTATTTCATCGATTTAATCAAACCTTAGATAACATCAAAACATTTAAAGGCTATCGATTGCTTGCCCATGATGGCTCTGATTTACCTTTACCTCAGAATGTGACAGACCATGATAATCATTATAAAGATGAGAAAGCGACGGGTTATAATATGGTCCATTTAAATTTTCTATATGATTTATTAAATAAACAGTTTCTTGATGTAGATATTCAGAAAAGTCGACAATCGGATGAGCGTGCTAGCCTCATACAAATGGCCAAAACAATAAAAACGAATATTCCAAGTATCTTCATAGCTGATCGAGGGTATCCTTCCTACAATGTGTTTGCGCATCTTCAAGAACTGCAACACAAATACGTCATTCGATGCAAAGATTTAAATGACAGGGATTTTGTGCGAAAATCCGACGTGCCAGATACAGATGAATACGATACGATTGTTTCTCTAAAGATAGCTCGTTCACGAATTAAAGCATATACAGAAGATCCATCGTTTCGTTTTCTAGCTTATACATCTAAGTTTGATTTTTTAGAACGCGGTAGCAAGAATTATTATGAATTAACTTTGCGAGTTGTTCGATTCAAGCTGAGCGAAAACACTTACCAATGTTTAATAACCAATCTTGATGAGAGCTTTACATCAAATGACTTAAAAGAATTATACCATTTACGGTGGGGAATTGAGACAGCTTTATGTGTAAGCGCCCAATAGTGAGGTATCTTCTTAAATTTACTCCGATTTAGTATGATTAATTCATCAAACAAAAGGAGTGACAATAATAATGATTGACTTTACAGTTCCTGAAACACTTTATCTCATGCCTCGTTATTCGCCAGCTAACCAAGATCGCCAACGTCTATGCACTTTGATTCAATCTAGTTCTGCTTTTAAACCTGATCATACCGCAGCCTATCTTTTTTGTAATTCTCGAAGAAACATTCTGCGAATCATCTATTGGGACGGTTTTAGATTTACTGACTTAGTTTATCGATTGGAACGAGGGGGATTCGTTTGGCCATACACCGAACCAAAATTTATGGAAATTTCTCTTCAACAATTAGAACGTCTTTTACGAGGTGATACCTTGAACCCGCCTTTAGAAACCTCTTATATTTTCAACAAATAACCGCTATATTTTTAGTGAATAATCGCTAAATTTACTAGTAAATATATTCGGTATATGGTATAATGGACCTAGCGAAAAGAGGTGATAGACATGACCGAAAACGAACTTATTGGACTAGAAATTCCAGAAATTTTAGAAAAATTTAACCAATTAGAATCCGAACTTGAAGCTGCGAATATAAAGATTGAACTCATGCGTCAAGACCTCGCAACCTATCAAATAATGACTTATAGCCCTCGAAGAGAAACGATGATTTCGGAAGGACAAACGAATCTCTTCACGGATCCTTCCGAAGATATCTCGGAAGTTATCTCTCATGAGGAATATTCTAAACCAGAGCCCCCAGTTGTAGAAAAATCTGAAAAAAAAACAACAAAAGGCTCCAAGCCGCGCGAAAAATCCGTCGGAAGAAAAGATGAGATTCTCAATCAGTATGTTCAAGAAGATGTCTATCATTACTTACCTGATGAAGAACAAGTCTGTCATGATTGTCACCATCCATTAAAATTAATTGGTCCAGCTCAAGTACAACAAGAACTTGTGTTTGTTCCTGCTCATTTCAAATGTGTTAATCATCATCAAATGAGCTATAAGTGTGACCACTGCTCATCACAAGCGGATAAAGATCAATTTGTAAAATCTGAACTCCCTTCACTTCCTTTTGTGAATAGCTTTGGGTCGGCTTCTGTCGTTGCAGAGACGATTTATCAAAAATATGAATTAAAAGTACCAGCTTACCGCCAAGAAAACCATTGGAGAAAATTGTTATTACCTTTATCACGAACCACTATTTGTCGTTGGCATATTAAAGCCTGTGAGTATTATTTAGGCTTTATTTATCGAGCACTCCATGATGAAATACTCATGCATGATATTGCGCATATGGATGAGACCACCTTCCGTGTCCTAGAAAGTGACAAGCAACAAACTTTTTATTGGATACTTCAAAGCTCGCAACATCATGACCATAAAGTCGTGTATTTCTCCCACCAAGATGGGCGTGGAAGTGATAAGTTTAAGGAAGTCATTGGTAGCTTCGAAGGGACGATACACTGTGATATGTATGCGGTCTATCGCAGTGCTGATGAGTCAACCGAGAACCTAGAGTTGGCAGGTTGTTGGGCACATCTAAGGCGAAAATTCTTTGAAGCGAGTAGAGTTTCCAAAGGATTACCTAAGACAACAGCCGATGAGATTCTCACTATGATAAATACTATCTTTAGAAAGGAACGTGAATGGAAAGAGTTATCCATTGAGGAACGATTTAAGAAAAGGCAATTCATTCTTAAACGATTAATGGACAATCTCTTCAACTACATTGATCAGTGTGCTGCCAACACCATCCTGAAAGACAAACTGAGTAAAGCGTTTAGTTATGCCAAAGAGTATAAAGCGTATTTCTACAACGTTTTAAAGGATGGGCGCTTAGAGCTTAGTAATAATGCAGCAGAACGCTCCATACGCACTGTAGTGATGGGACGAAATAATTATAAATTTGCGGCTACTTTTAACGGTGCTCAAGCAGGTGCAGTTATTCTCTCACTGATTGAGACAGCTAAATTACATGGTTTAGACGCAAAACAATACATTCAGTATCTTCTGACACACCTACCGAATGAGAGTGATTTAGCGACAGCTACATTAGATCAATATATGCCTTGGTCTAATGAAATCAAAGAAGCCTGTTCTGCACAAACGGTGATTGGTGATGTCGTTGAAGAAAAAACAGCTTAATATGTTAAACTAACCTAGAATTTCTTCCGTCTGGGTTAGTTTAGCATGTTTATTTTTTTATGTGTAGATACCTCACTATTGGGCGCTTACCTTTATGTGATTTAAAGCACGCTGTTAACTTAGAATACTTACATACAAAAGGGAGTCATCAAACTTACCAAGAAATATATGGGCGATTAATTATGTATAACTTCACGATGAGGCTAGTTAGTAACGTTAAGATTCCCAAAAAAGATCGAAAGTGGGATTATCAAGTTAATTTAAAGGTGGCATTTAAGTTATGTCGAGCCTATTTAATGAATCATTCAATAGACATTATGAAATTGATAGAATCCCGTATTCTTCCTATTCGAAAAGGAAGGCGCTATAAACGCACAAAATCCCGAACTGGATTTGTTGGATTTAATTATAGATAAATTTTTTTGAAAATTTAGGAGGCTTATTTGTCATGCCATCAAATCAAAGAAGTCTGTGATTAAAAACAGTTGAAACAAAATACACCACTTTTTCACACAAGTTCATGTAAAAAAGTGGTGCTTCTCTTTATCGTATGAGAACATAATCCCCTAAACTTAATGACATTGCCCTCCATCCGTCCTCGCCACCAATCAAATTAGGTGGCGAGCCTCCCATCTTTCTCCGCCACCAATTAAAATTAACCTTAGATGATGATAAACCAATCTTAGCCTGACGGTCACTCACTGCCTGCTTACCAAAAAAGTAGCGTTTAAACATTAAATGTTTTATAATAACCTTAACCATTTTTTAATAAAAATGGTCATTGAGGAGGGATATAAAATGTCCGATACATTAACTGTTTCAAATCGTCGTTGGTCGCCTTGGATACGTGCTATTTTCGGTTTTGTCCTTTACTTTATTGTTTCCTTTGTCCCTGGTATACTTTTGTCACCGCTAAGTGAGTTAATGGATTATGAAATATTTGTGATGGTCGCAGCACCTATTGCCTTAATAATCGAAATCCTCTTTATTTATTTGTTGATGCGCTATATTGATCGCAGACCCTTTAGTATTTTACAACTCAAATTCGATGGACATGCCCTGAAAACTTTTGCTCTAGTCTTTTTAGCTACAGGCGTCATCTATTCCTTAGGTGCCATTCTAGCAAACTATTTTTTTCCAATAGAATGGGACGTACCCATTGAGGCACGTAAAACCTGGGCGATGTTAGTACCAGCTTTTTTCTCTGCTTTTTTTGTTCAAGGCATCCCTGAAGAAATCATGTTTCGTGCTTATCTGCCCCAGACCTTAGTGACGACACCCATAAAAACCATGCTCATCTCTTCAATCATGTTTATGTTACTACATTTTCTATTTGTGTTTAGTTTGTCTGGCATCGAGTTAATTATCGAATTCTTTTATCCATTTGCTTTTGGCATGTTTGCTTTTGTGACACGCTATATCACACGGACAACATGGGCTGCCATTGCGGTTCATGGTGGCATTCATATGTTTAGAAATGTCTTCGAAATCCAAGGTTATTTTCCTTACATGTATAGCAGCTTGTTTATCGGCTTATTTTTCTTTATTAGCGCCATGGTGTTTTTCTACATCCATCGCGAAAAATTTACAGCTGAAAATAATCAATTGGAATACTGAGAACAAGAGTAATCGAATAGCTATCATAAAAAAATATAATCCGACTGTCGCATTATGAGCGACAGTCTTTTTGACGAGGCAATATTTATTTCATTTGAATCTTTTTCGATGTCGTCATTTTTGTTTTTTAACTTATTGTTTAGCATTTATTTATAAAAAAGAACTTATCTAAACCTTTCAAATTAAGCTATTACTGATATAATGTATATTAGAATACGAGAATGGAGTCCTATAATGACAGATATGTTTCCGATTAATTATTTTAAAACGATATTTTCACCGGTTGAATCATTTAGTAAACGCAATTATTTAAAAATTTGGCAAATGATTTTATTATTCTTTTTCCTCACCGCGTTAATGATGATTCCAATCGCCGTAAGCATTGGTCGCATTGACCAAGTCAATTTGAATGATTTTGTACCTGAAGCCGTCGCGACAATTGATGAAGCCTTTATTAGCCAATTACAAGAAGTCACCGATGACACAACCAACCAAATTGTGATTGATCGTGAGATATTGACACTTGATACGGCTGATCGCGTAGCCGGTTTTGTTCCTGACCAAGAACGGGCTAACGAGCTTGTCGTCGATAAAGGTGGAATTATTCTTACCAATGAAGGTTTTATCATTCAAGAACCAGAAAATCCTTCTCTATCCATGCCTTATTTAGAAGATTCACGTTTTGGTGACGTAACGGACCAAGCATCCTTTATGGCCGAATTATCGCGTCAATGGTTTCAAGGAAATCGCTTTGGCATTATGTTTACAAACTTAATTAATGTTTGGATTTTGATGCTTTTGAGTTTTGTTTTCTTAGTCGGTGGGTCAAGTCTGTTTCTATCTTTAATGCGATTTTCTAGCAGCTTTGATATCAATACCTACCGCGAAGCCTTTACCATATGTTTAAACTGTATTGGCTTACCCACTTTAATAGCCGTTGTCGTAGGCCTATTTACGTCCGATCCAACCAGTATGTTAACAGCACAGGGCTTATTATTTGTCCTAATGTTACTTTGGGTTTATTGGAAAACCCATTTTAATGATGCTTATGTTGCCCACGTCGTACATGGTGTAGAAATAGACGAAGATGACGATGATTATTTAATTGAAGATTAGCATATGATTTCTAAAAGAAAGTGAGATGATCTCGATGGCCACGCTAAAAGACGTTGCTAAACGGGCAAATATATCTAAAATGACCGTGTCGAGGGTCATTAATCACCCCCAGCTTGTGACATCAGAATTAAGGGAACTTGTTTACCAAGCCATGCAAGATTTGAACTATCAACCTAACTCTGCCGCAAGAGCTTTAGTCAGTAATCGGACGATGGTCATCAAAGTGTTAATACTTGAGCAAATGGATATCACAGAACCCTACTATATGAATCTGTTAACGGGTATTTCTAAGCAACTGGATAAATACAATTATGCCCTCCAACTGGTGACAGAAAACACCGTTGATTTAGGCCAATCCGATGGCTTGATTGTGACTGGCATGAAGGAACCCGACTATGAGTGGTTGCAAAAATTTGAAAAACCGCTCGTCGTTTTTGGTGAAAATAATCATAATGTCCCCTATGTTGACTCAAACAATCGTAAAGGCGCAATTACTGCAACTAAATACGCTATGAGTCGTGGGTATGACCACGTAGTCTTTGTTGGCTTAAATGTGCCCGAACGTTTTGAAAAAGAACGTGAAAAGGGCTATTTAGAAGCTATTCAAGCCTCCAAAACGAATCACCAACCACATATTATTCGTATTTCTAATTCCTCGTCCAAAGCAGAAGCCATGGTTCGTGATGAGCTTGAATTAATTCCCAATACGTGCTTTGTTTGTGGCTCAGATCGCATCGCCATTGGGATTCAACAAGGATTGACGGCGCTAGATAAAGCACACCCAGAAGACTATGGTATTATAGGCTTCGATGGCGTTTTTCTCGACCAAATTGCTTCGCCTAAACTTACTACCATGAAACAACACATCGTTGAAATGGGTGGTGCCGTAGTTAATCAACTGATGACCTTGATTGATACGGGCAAATTGGACCAACAAGCCGTCTATTTTGATGCGGAGTTAGTTGTAAGACAATCCACCAAATAAAAAAAGCTTGCCTCTTTTTTACAAGACAGCAAGCTTTTTTATTTACCTTCACGATATTCACGCGGTGAAATTCCAAATTGTTTGATAAATTGTTGTGAAAAATTATGTGGCGTGCGATAACCAACAGTTATCGCAATATCATTTATCGATAAGTCAGTGTCCATTAATAAACTACAGGCATGTTTAAGTCGCAAATCACGCAGAAACTCACTAATCGTACAACCCGTTTCCTGACGAAATAATTGCGACAAGTAGCTAGGCGTTAAATCAACCATTTCGGCTAATTCCGTCAAATACCTAGGAACAGTATAATAATGCGTTAACTGATCCATTATAAAGGCTATCTTTGAGGAATAGGTCATTTTATGTTCATCCGCATGTATTTGGTGCAATTGAAAAATAAAACTATTCAACAAATACTGACCGGTTAAAGTACTCATGTCCGTTTTTAATATTAACTGAGCATAATGTTTGAACAGATTGTTTTCATCTTTAAAAAACACAAACCCATCCTCTGAATAAATATCACTACCACTGAATATAGGCATTAGTTTATAACCAAAAATTAAGCCCGTTGTATCCAGTGTATGCTTATATATCGCATGTTCAGTCATTGGTAAGATTAAAATTAGCTGTTGCGGTTGAATGTGTATGGTATCAGTCGCAATGGTTAAACTTGCTCCGCCTCTTAATAAATACACCACTTCATAGTAATCATGGGCGTGCTTTTCTTCATATATTGGCAATGTTGGCGCAGTTAAAGAATGATTGATCATCCGAAAAGGTAGTAAACGAATGGAAGAAAGAGGTATTTTATTTGACATATTGACGCCAGCATAAAAATTGCTTACTCAAATTCGTCACTGAGTATCTCCACCCGATCTTCAAAGCTTACTTCACGATGGATTTCATGCAACATCCAGACATAACCGAATGGATCAAGAAACATAGCATTGGAGACACCCATCTCTTCTAGGCGTGTGACCGCTTGGATTTCTTTAACACCATTATCTAAAGCTTTGCGGTAGGTTTCGTCAATATTAGAGACGATCACATTAAACCAAAAGCTTTGGGACTGACCTTCCTTTGGTGCAAACAATTGATAGTCGGGATTTTCGTCTAACATATGGAAACGACTGCCAAAGATTTCAAAAACGACTTCGTTACTTCCTACATTCAAGTTTGTTTTTTCGAGGACGTTCACCTCAAAGATGGCTTGGTAAAGTTCGATGGCCTTTAGACTATCTTTAACAACAAAATCAAATTCAACGGCATTCATGATTTTTCTCCTTCGAGCTTTATTTAGTAAGTTCAGTGTACCATGAAAGTGTGTGGGAGTGTTATTTATTTTGCTCTTGAATAGGTTTTTTGATAGAGTATAAAGTAAAGATTTAGGAGGGATTCAATGGCAAAAGTAGAAAGTTTTGAATTATATCATAATAAAGTGAAAGCACCTTATGTGCGTTTAGCAGGCACAGAAACCCATCCAAGTGGGGCGGTCATTCAAAAATACGATTTGCGTTTGTTACAACCCAATCAAGATGCCATGCCAACAGGGGTTGTACATACCTTGGAACATTTGTTGGCGATTAATATTCGTGATGAAATTGATGGCGTCATTGATATTTCACCGATGGGATGCCGAACAGGTTTTTATATGATTGTTTGGGGTGAACATCCAATCAGCGAGGTTGTTTCAGCTTTGGAAAATGTGTTGAAAAAGGTAGACAGCTATGACACAGTGCCTGCTATGACCGCAGAAGCCTGTGGTAACTATCGCGACCATTCCTTAATTGGCGCCAAAATTTACGCCCAACAAGTATTAGATAATCAGATTTCACATGACCCGTTTGAGCGGGTGTTTGGGTAGAAAAAGAAAAGAGCAATCAAGCATCATTTCATAGTCGAAAAGAGGTGAAAAGAACCATTGAATTCTGATAAATATATTAAATATTTACAACAGTATGCTGGAAAGTATATCGTTTCTGATGAAGCAGCGGATTTTATTTTCGTTTTTAATGGTCACGTTCAGATTAAAACAAAAGATTTTCAACAGCCATTTGATAAAGGCGAATTCTTTATTGCAAACAAAGGTGAGGAAGTAATTTTTACTCATCCATCAACGGATTCTTTAATTTGTTTGATTCGTATTGATGAAAGTTTAATAAAAAATGAGATAAATATCGTTGGCTTTCATTTTTTATGTAATTCTGTCATTCAGACGACAATTGATCATACAAAAACAAAAAACATCGTGTTTAATCTCATTGCATCAGAAATTAACGAGGATAATTCTATTAGAAAGAAAGGACTGTACTTAACTTTCTTAGATAGTCTGATGTCAAAATACTTAATCAAAAATGCTTCAATTCAAACGAAAGATGACCGCATGAATGACATTTTAGACTATATTGATGCCTACTATTATAGGGATTTATCATTACATCAAATCTCAAAAAACTTTTACATGTCTAGCTCATATTTTTCAAGGTATTTTGTTCAAGAAACAGGAAAGAATTATAATAAATACCTCAAAGAGATTAGATTGAATAAATCCTTAGAATTATTATCTAATTCATCCGAGCCAATTACTCAAATAGCGCTACAAGTGGGATTTTCTAGTGCAGGTACTTTCAATAAATCATTCAAAGAAAAATTTCATATAACACCTACAGAGTATCGATTAAAGAGTCGTGAAGTTGTTAAAGTGCCTGATGATTTTGAAATAGGTAAAAATCTGCAAATGAGTAATAATCTACCTAATGATGATAGCTTTAGTGATTTAAACGAAGATTTAAATGAAGAATTAAAAAAAGATTCAAATATAATAGAAGTTTCACTGATAGCAAATCAAAATGATAAAATTGATTTTGATAGCAACCATTACATGAATATTGGATCCATTGATAATTTGATTGATGGAACATTCCAAAGTCATTTAAAAATTCTTGGCTGTTTAGCTGGGGGGATTAGTGCTTTAATCGTAGCGATTCTAAATGTAAAAGCCTATGCTTTAGGTACAGGTATTCTTGGATTCTTTTCTTTAATAAGTCCAGAAGGTATTGGTAATGATTTTTGGTTTGGAATTTTGGTTTCAATTATTTCATTTGTCTTAGCTCTAGTAGGAACGTATTTATTTGGTTGGTCAAAAGAAGCTGATTTAAAATTTGAAAGTTAACAGCCTATCTTTGTCTACCAATTAAGTTCATCATAAAAAATAAACAGTCAATGTACATAAAAGGCGTACATTGACTGTTTTATTTTTTTGTAATTATATTTTCACCATTGAACCATTCACAATCATCAACCCACCCGCTTGAATTTCGTGATCTTCAACCATCAATTCAAGCAATACTTCTAGTCCATCTTTCTCAACTGTTACACTTTCTTCACTCTGATTAAAGTAGCCTTTAATGACTTTTTCATCATATACTATTTCAACCATAATCAAATTACCTTCAACCTGATAACTTGTTGTCCCATTTACAATATGATGGGCATATTCACGACGTAAATGAATCAATTGACGGACAAAGGCATGCATATCCAAGTCTTGTTGTTCCGGATCCCATGGCATGACTTTACGACATTCAGGATCATTACCACCATCTAAGCCCATTTCAGTGCCGTAATACAGACAGGGAGAGCCTTGTTGCAAGTACATAAAGGCTAATGCTGATTTAACGGCTTTTTTATCGCCGCCCGCAATGGTTAATATACGAGGCGTATCATGCGAATCCAAAGAGTTTAGCATGACTTGATTGGTTTGTTTACGATAGAGCATCGTTTGTTCTTGAATCCGTTCATTTAACTCAGTAGCATTAGCGGTTTTAGTTAAAAAGAAATCACTGATAGCACGGGTTAAAGGATAATTCATTACGGCATGAAATTGATCTCCTTGTAACCAAGCTTGTGAGGAATGCCAAATCTCCCCCACGATATAGAAATCTGGTTTTAAAGCCGTTACTTCATCATGGAATGAACGCCAGAAACGATGGTCAACTTCATTAGCTACATCTAAACGCCAAGCATCGATATCGAATTCTTCAATCCAATATTTAGCAATGGCCAGCAAATGTTGCTTTACTTCAGGATGGCTAGTGTTCCATTTTGGCATGTTGGGAACATAACCAAAGGCATCATAATTAATCGCTTGGTAATTACGATAATCTTTCATATCGACAGCCTTAATCGGTAAAGAATGAATATGAAACCAATCTTTATAAATTGATTGCTCACCTTTTTCGACAATATCTAACCATTGAGGGGCATGTGACCCTATATGATTAAAGACGGCGTCCAGCATCACACGCATCCCGCGACGATGGGCTTCGTCTACTAATTTCCTGAACATTTCTTTATCACCAAAATGCTTATCGATCTCATAATAGTCCACCGTATCATATTTATGATTCGAATTAGCTTCAAAAATAGGGCAGAAGTACAAACCGTTAATCCCTAAATCTTCTAAATAATCGAGATGGTCATAAATACCTTTTAAATCGCCACCAAAAAAGTCACGGTTTTTAGGCACAATGGTAGAATTCCAAGGTAACGCCCCTTCGGGTGTTAAGGATGGATCCCCGTTGGCAAAGCGCTCAGGGAAGATATGATACCAGACGGTATCTTTTACCCAACGTGGTTCTTTGAACCGGTCAGCTTCATGTAAATAAGGTAATTTGAAATAATTGTAAGCTATATCCAAATGTGATACCTCGTGACTTAAGGCTCCAATATCACTATAATAGATGATCTCATCGGCAGCTTCTAGTTCAAATATATAGCTCATGCGACGGTGTGGACCGCTTAATTCGATTTGCCAGTAATCATGCCAACGGCTACTAGCAATTTTTGTCAAAGGGCTCTTCATTAATTGGTTAGGTAAGTAAATCAAATAGGGGTCTCCATGCAAGATATTTACTTTTTCAACATTATCTTTTTTGGTACGGATACGAATATGCACTGTTTTTGAATCATACATATAGGCATATTCTGATTCGGGACGATGGTAAATGGCTGCTTTATCAATCATTTTATACACTCCTTTGAACAAAAAAAGCCTAGACATCACACTTGAGTATAACAAAGCATCGGCAGAGTTATTCAGTTATGGAAGGTGTCTAGACTTCAGATGATATTTATTTAAATATTATTGGTCCATGGCGACATGGTGTGTTTCGAGATGCCAAATGTCGCGGTTGTAATCAGATATGGTGCGGTCAGAAGAGAAGTAACCCGCTTTAGCAATATTAACCAAAGCTTTCTTCGTCCACGCATCATGATCTTCATAATCAGCATACATTTTTTCCTTAGTTTCGATGAATTCGACTAAATCAATCAAGGTCATGAAATAGTCTTTGCTAACTAATTCATTAAATAGACGATTCAAACGTTCTTCATTACCTACAGCTAACATTTCATCACTGATAATGAAGTCAACTAAGGGTTTGATTTCTGCTTGGTTGTAGTAAACCGAAGCATCATAAGCGTCATTGGCATAAATCTCAATGATTTCATCACTGTCTTTACCGAAAATATAAATATTTTCGTCACCAACAAGTTCATGAATCTCAACGTTTGCACCATCTTCAGTTCCGATCGTTAAAGCCCCGTTAAGCATAAATTTCATATTACCTGTACCAGAAGCTTCTTTAGAGGCTAATGATATTTGTTCAGAAATATCAGCCGCAGGGATTAAATATTGAGCGGAAGTGACATTGTAATTTTCAACCATAATCACTTTTAGATGTTCATTCACATCGGCATCATTATCAATAATTTCAGAGAGATTGATGATTAAATGAATCACATCTTGGGCAATTGTATAGGCTGGGGCTGCTTTACCGCCGAAAATAATGGTGATAGGCGTTGCTGGGATATGACCCTTTTTAATATCTAAATATTTGTAGATAACATATAAAGCTAACATTTGTTGGCGTTTATATTCATGGAATCGTTTAATTTGAACATCAATGATGGATTCTTCTTTAAACTCTATCCCTTGCATCGCTTTAAGACGTTTGTTTAAACGTACTTTATTATTGAACTTAATGGCTCTTAATTTTTCAATGACCGCTTCATCATCTTTGTGCTCTAAAAGGGCTTCAAGATTATGCGATTCGCGCCATTCTATGCCAATGAGTTGATCTAAATAGTCAGCTAATTCCTTATTAGCGTCCATAATCCAACGTCTGAATGTAATCCCGTTGGTTTTGTTATTGAATTTCTCGGGATAAATTTCATAAAAGGCTTTTAACTCCGATTTCTTCAAGATTTCCGTGTGAAGGGCAGCCACACCATTAACACTATATCCAAAGTGGATAGCAATATTAGCCATATGAACCCGTTTGTTTTCATCAATAATAGCAACATCAGGACGTTTAGGGTATTTAGCTTTCATACGTGCATCGAGGTTTTTGATAATAGGAACGAGTTGAGGGACAACTTCTTCTAAGTCAGCTAAAGGCCATTTTTCTAAGGCTTCAGCTAAAATGGTATGGTTGGTGAAGGCTGTCATTGATTGTACAATTTGAATAGCTTCATCAAATTCAATACCTTCAAGGCCTAACAAACGAATCATTTCTGGAATGACAAAAGCAGGGTGAGTATCATTGATTTGAATAACCGCATAGTCTGCTAGATCATGTAAGTTACTACCTTTATCTTTGGCTTCGTCAATAATAAGTTGGGCACCATTGGATACCATAAAGTATTGTTGATAAATACGTAATAATTCCCCCGCATGATCAGAGTCATCAGGATACAAGAATAAAGTCAAGTTTTCCTTGATATTGGTCTTGTCAAAATTAATTCCATCTTCAATAATATCTGGGGTCACAGAATCCAAGTCGAATAGACGTAAGCGATTTTTGGTTTCTTGCTTATATCCAATAACATCAATTTCATAAAGGGTTGATTCGAGTGAAAACTTATTAAATGGAACGGTATAACGACGACGACTTTTAACTAACCAGTTTTTCCCTTCTAACCATGGGTCTGGTAGAGAGGTCTGTTGATTGTCTACAAAGTGTTGTTTAAATAAACCAAAGTGATAATTTAAGCCAATCCCATCACCGTTAATACCTAGTGAAGCGATTGAGTCCACAAAACAGGCTGCTAAACGACCAAGTCCACCATTACCTAGGGAAGGTTCGAACTCAGCTTGTTCAATATCCATTAAATTTTTTCCTTGGGCGATTAATTCATCATTCACTTGATCATAAATGCCTAAATTAAGCAAATTATTGGATAATAATTTACCAATTAAAAACTCGGCTGAAAAATAATATAGTTTCTTTTTAGTTTGATTGTTTGGAATTTCTTGCGATTGGTCTTTAATTAATTCAATTAAAACATTGTATAATTCCTGTTCACTACAATCACGAATGGGCTTATCATAAGCCTCCGTAACATATTGTTCTAATAAACTCATAAAATCTCCTTTTAAAACTTTAAATGATATGCTTGCCATAGAGTCTAACAGTTTCGCAACTGCCGGTATTAGTGTAGCTTAAAAAATTTATTCAAGCAAATAAGTTCATTTAATCCTAAATAAATATCTGCTTATTTTAGCCAATTTTTTAAGTTCAAATGCTTGATGAATCAACATTTGAATGAAACGCTTCACTATTTGTAACATCTTTTGAATCTTTAGTGTTTTCTTTAGCCTCTTGAATTTTTTCTTCTTCTTTTTTTAATTTTAAGAGGGGATCATTTGCTGGATTGAAACGGAAATAGGTGCGTGTTATTTTAGTTAATTCTTTAGCCACCTTAGGGTCTAATTTTTTTCCTTTCAATCGCCACTGCCAATTTTGCCCGATCGTTGAGGGTGTATTCATCCGCGCAGAATTATCTAATCCAAGTAAATCTTGCATCGTATAAATAACAGTGTTGGATACACTCGCAGCTAAGGTGCGGTTTAAGGCTGAAGAAATAGATTCTTTTGATTTGCGATGCGTATACTGATTAGCTTGTTTAATAATTTGTGGTTCAGCTGTATCTTTAATCCAACCCTCGGCTGTTTCATTATCGTGGGTTCCCACATAAGCGATGGTGTTAGGTAAATAGTTATGAGGCAAATCAATACTATCTTCATTTGTAAAACCGAATTGCAAAATTTTCATACCTGGGAAGCCGGTCGCATCACGCATATCGATGACTTCTTGCGTCATAAAACCTAAATCTTCTGCAATAATATTAAGTTCGCCCAACTCTTTGTAAATCGCATTGAATAATTCAATACCAGGTCCTTTTTTCCAACGACCGTTTTGAGCCGTTTTTTCACCAAAGGGAACTTCCCAATAGGATTCAAAACCACGGAAATGATCAATACGTACGACATCGTATAGTTTGAAACTTTCTTTTAGACGTTGGATCCACCATTGATAACCATTGTTACGCATATATTCCCAGTCATAGATTGGGTTGCCCCAGTATTGTCCATCTTCAGAAAAGTAATCTGGTGGCGTTCCAGAGACGACGGTCGGATTATGATCCTCATCAACTTTAAATAATTGAGGATCTGACCACATTTCAACGCTATCACGTGACACGTATATCGGAATATCACCAATAATTTGAATGTGCTTATTATTGGCATAATTTTTAAGCAATTGCCATTGAGAGAAAAAGAAATATTGGGTCACTTGATGATAGATAATGTCATCAGACAGTTTTGCTCGGTATTCTGATAAGGCACTTTCTTCACGCATACGAATCGGTTCATCCCAGTTGTACCAAGGTTCATTATCAAAAGATTCTTTAATGGCCATGTATTCAGCAAAAGGTACTAACCATGTTTGATTCTCGTTCACAAAATGGTGATAATCACCTAATTGATTTCGTTTCAAAAAATTTTTTACAGCTAATTCAAGCACGGGACGTTTCGTTTTAAAGAGTTGCCCATAATTAACTTGATGTGGTTTTTTACCAAAATCCACATCTTTATAATCTGAATGTTTTAATAACCCTTCTTCGGTTAATAATTCAAAATCAATGAAATACGTATTACCAGCAAATGCAGAAAAGGATTGATAGGGAGAATCACCATAACTCGTTGTACCTAAGGGCAAAATTTGCCAGTAAGATTGACCAGTTTCAACTAAAAAATCAACAAATTGATAAGCAGATTTACCAAATGATCCAATACCAAAATCACCGGGTAACGATGAAATATGTAATAAAACACCACTAGATCGTGTCATAACTTGAGCTCCTTTACGGGATAATATAACTCTATTATATACTATTTATTAAATTCCGCAAACGATTTCGTTGAAAAAGCTAGAAAGATTTGATATTGTAATAAAGTTAAGATAACAACAATTGCAACCGCTAGCAAAATCGCGTATAATCTTACATACGATTGAGCCACTTGTCAATGGTTATGCGATATTTGTTTTAAAATTTATGTAAATAAAGTATAATTAACAAATTAAATTAGGTTGAAAATGTTTAAATTTTTTATAGACTGGAATGAAGCAAATGGCTGTTACAATTAAGGATGTCGCAAGAAAAGCAGGGGTAGCCCCTTCAACGGTTACGCGGGTTATTCATGATAGCCCGATTATTTCACAAAAAACGAAAGAAAAAGTTCGGGAAGTCATGAAAGAAATGAATTATTACCCGAATCTTAATGCGCGTAGTCTAGCGAGCAAAAAGACATCGGTTATTGGATTGGTTTTCCCAGATGCAACGGATGCTTTTTATCAAAATCCATTTTTTCCAACGGTGATGCGTGGATTAAATGAAGCAGGAGCCAAATCAAAGTATTCATTACTATTGACAACCGGAAATGATTTAGAAAGTCGTTTCAGTAGTGTTCAACGAATGGTTCATGGTCGTCAAGTGGATGGTTTGATCTTTTTGTACGCACGCCAAAATGATCCCATTTTAGAATTTGTCCATCAGCAACATTTTCCAATGGTGGTTATTGGACAACCATCGATTGAAAATATTCCATTTGTCAACAATCGCAATCAGCAAATGGCTAAAGATGCGACCAATTATTTATTGGATAAAGGGGCGATTAAAATAGGCTTTATTGGTGGTGATCCCGAACAACAATTTATTAATGATCGTTTAAAGGGATTCAAAGAAGCCTTAGAAGACAAGCACATTACCTACGATGACAGCTGGGTATTTAATGATTTAAGTTTCTTACCAGAAGTGGGTTATGACTTAGCTCAATATATAGCGCGTGAGCAAAGCTTTGATGCTTTTGTCGTCGCTGACCAATATGTGGCTACTGGCTTTAAAGAAGGCTGGAAATCTGTTTCAGATTCAGTTGTACCCGTCATAACTTTTCATGCATTCCAATCCAATGAGAGTCCTTTCTTAAGAATGGACCCTTATGTAAATATCAATGCCCATGAGTTAGGTAAAGGTGCATTAGACATGTTGCTTGAAGTCATTGAAGCCGAGGATAAGTCTGAAGAACATGTTTTTCAAAAGTATGTGGACCATGAGATAGTTGAATTATAAACATAAGGCTATTGGTCCAAAATAATTAAAAACCGTAAGAATCTTATTAGTTCCAAAGATTCTTACGGTTTTTTGAATTATTTGTATTGTTCTTCTAAACGTGCCATCCACCAACCCAGTGCAGTACCCAAAACAAGCATGACAACACACCATAAGTATTGGACCCAACCAAAACCAGTGTAATCAAGCGGAATAATCATAATCGTTGAAGCAATGACAATTCCGAAAATGAAGTGGAAAAAGGATGCATAATAGTGTTCAAATATATATTCAACTAATTTAGAAAAAAGAATAATCGTTAATAAACCACCAATGGCGATTGGAATAATGACAGAAAAGTCTAGGCGACTAAAACCATCGGCCATCGGTTGATATAAACCAAAAATAACAATGAAATTTGATGGGCTTAAGCCAGGCACTAAAACACCTAAAGCAATTAAAAAACCACACAATATCCAAGACCAAAAGTTGATAGGCAGTTGGCCACCGATTGATTGGTTAGAAAAGTAAATTAATGCAATTCCCAATACTAATGAAACGCCAGTGATAACATAATCTTTTTGGCTACGACCTTCTTTACCGGCTTCTTTCCAGAGGGAAGGTATCATCCCGACGATACAACCCACAAAAAACCACAATACAATTGTTTCGTAATTTTCTAATACGTAGCTTATTCCAAAGGATAAAATGACAATACTGACGATAGCGCCTAATCCAACAGGAATAAAAAAGATAACATTTTCTTTAAAGTTTTTCGTTATATTAGCTAAAAAGCGGATGATACGTTCATATAAACCGAAGATAGCAGCTAATGCTCCCCCACTCACTCCCGGAATGATAAAACCTGAACCGATGAACATTCCTTTAATAAAGCGGAGTAACCAACTTTGATTTGAGTTGTTGCTTGTTTCATTTGCCATAGTAACCTCCATATATTTCATAAAATAAAATAATTATTGCTAGTTAGTAGTTTAGCGATATTTATTCGATATATCAATTGTCTTTTACTTTGAAACAAAAAAAATCAGTCGTTAGACTTAGAAAAATACCTAAGCATGGGCTATAATAGTTTATAAACCATATAGGAGGTAGAAAGATGTCAGGAAAAATACTGTATTTTAGTAGTGTATGTCCCGATACACCGGCTTTTGTAGCCGAATTAGAACGATTAAATATAGCGTATACGGCTGTCAATATAACAGAGTCTATGCCCAATTTGAAGCAATTTTTAGCTTTAAGAGATACACGACCAGAATTTGATGTTAAAAAAGAACACAATCAGGTGGGTGTACCTGTCTTAAAATTGGAAAATGATGCTCTGATTTTTGATGTGTCTGAACTAGAAAGCCAGGCGTAGCACATTGGCTAGCAAAAAGTTTCGTTATTTAGTGATAATCGTTATGTTATGTCGATTTAATTTTAGTGGATATAATGGGGTTTCTGTTCAAGCCCAGTCAGAACTTTCAAAGCTAGAGCCTGTTTTAAGTGAATTAGCTCTTAATAATAAGGAAGCAAAAGACGAGATTAATGATTGGATTTCACTGGTTCATGAGGCTCAGTTACAAGATGATCATTCGATAGATAGTTGGGCTAAGCGTTTCGGTGATGAGACATGGACTGAAACAGAATTAAGCACGGAAATCACTTCCTACAGCCGTTTATATGAAACGGAATCACAGTTAACAAGCCTTACGAATTATCCAGCTGAAATCGAATTATTGTTTTATAACAATCAGCTTTTTTATATGGGTTTAAATTATTTAACGGCTTATATTCCGCTTGAGTATACGAGTGATGCTGAGTTAGTTCAATCGATTAATCAATTGGATGCATTAGCAGATGCTCCCGTTCATGTAAAAGCAATAAGTTATGTTAGAGATCCGATTTTTGGTGACAGCTTGTATTGGTCAATTCCTGTCACCACTGAAAATCAATCAAATGTAACTTTTGACATTTTGCAACAACAAAATCTAGAACTTAATGTAATTTCGAATTTAGAAGGCGAGTTAGGTAATTTTACACAAAACTTGCTCGTCGAATTAACTCATCAAGGCTTATTATCAATCGATAGTCAATTTCAAATAGAGGGATCTCAAAGTGAATCGCCTGTTGAAAGTGAAACAGATAATGAGATAACTTTGTCTGAGCCAACTAATTGGGAGACCTTTTTGTATCGTAATTTAAAAGAGCTAACTGTCCCTCAAGAACAATTTGTCGAAGGAGAACAACTAAAAGAGCCTTTTAATGAAATGCAACAACTTATATTTGATGAGAGTCAGGCTGAGATAAGCCAAGAAGAGACAAACGATGATTTATCTCTACCTAATGATATTTTAGCTGAGTTGAATGCAACAACTTTAATTTCGCGACAAGTTATTATTGATTTATTCGGTCAACCTTCAGTTACCACCAATTATGAAGCCAGTGAGTTTCTAACTTATTATGGGGTTGACGGGGAGGAACTAATTGTCCTTGAAATGCATTTATATCAGGATCAGTTAAATGGTTTTATTTATTTAAACAAAGATGCAACGTTATATCAGCCTTTTGCTTTAACCGAGAAGGAAATAGACAATTTAGCTGAATTGGATAGTTTGACCCTTGAAGAATTGACAAAAGCCTTAGGTGAACCACACAGCATGGCTTACCAAATGCCGAATGATTATTTATATAGTTGGATTTCAATGACAGAAGCAGGTAACAATGTTATCAAGGCGCATCTTGTCAATGATGAAATAATTGAATTAAATTATCAAACAATAACCATAGAAAATGAATAGTAAGGGGAAAGTTATGGAGAATAGTGAAATTAAAAAATTAATTGAGGAAGCGCATAAAGTTAAGGAACATTCTTATAGTCCATATTCACATTTTAGAGTGGGGGCAGCTATAAAAATGGATGATGATCAGGTGTTTACAGGAGCGAATATTGAGAATGTCTCATTTGGAGCAACAAATTGTGCTGAACGAAGCGCCATCTTTACCGCTTTATCGGCTGGATACAAACCGAAATCCATTAATGCCATTGCAGTAGCAGGAGACACAAAGGATTTTTTACCGCCTTGTAGCATTTGTCGGCAAGTAATGGTTGAATTTTGTGATCCAGAGACCCCAGTTTACTTAACACGCGAAGATGAGAGTATTTTGACAACTTCGGTTAGGGAACTTGTCCCTTTTGCATTTGAAACCATGGATATGTAATTGTCGGTGATTTAGATTAATTGTTATTATTGTAGGGCTTTGATATATTAGAGTTAGTCAATTTAAGGAGGATTATAATGGTACAAAAAATATTACATGCTTGTTATCGTGTTCAAGATTTGGAAGCGTCAATGAAATTTTATACGGAGTTATTTGATTTTTCAGTAAGTCGTGAAAGAAAATTCCCCGAACACAATTTTGATTTAGTCTATTTGACTGTTCCTGGTAGTGATTTTGAATTAGAGTTAACTTATAACTATGGTGCCGGTCCTTATACAATCGGTGATGGCTTTAGCCATTTAGCCATTGCGGTTGATGATTTAGAAGAAATGCATGAAAAATGTGTGGCTGCGGGCTATGAAACGACTGATTTAAAAGGATTGCCTGGCAATCCACCCACTTATTTCTTTGTATCAGATCCTGATGGTTACCGTTTAGAAGTGATGTTAGAAAAGTAAAAAATCTACTTGTTAAGTAGCCATTACTATGCTAAAATAGCCTTTGCGATGAGTCGAATAAGCAATCTGATCGATTGCAAAGACAGGGTATCGTGGGAAACCAAGCTAGGATAGCTGATACAAAAATAATCTGCTGTGAACATTTTATTTTAGTCATTCTTAAATGGCTCTGTCGTTCGAAAAGTAAGCATTTACTTTTGACCTATCAAAAACATTTCGATGTTTTTGATAGGTTTTTTGTTTTATTTAGTTTTATTTTTCTAAAAATTTGATATGATACTATTAAGAAAATAAATAAGAATTCTATGAAAATTCAATAAAATTATCATTAGATTTCGAATGATTTCATCTTTTGGCTGAAGGATATTATTTAGTAATTCAATTAAACTATGCTAATATTTAAATTAAAGATAGTTAAATTTAGAATAAGCAATATTCTTTAATGAAAATGAGATATTCATTTACAAAAAGCGTTTTCAATATTATAATGATAATGACGAAAGGATGTTGAGTATGGAGAGTAGAGTACAGCATTTAGATTATTTTATCGATGATATTTATCACTTTAATCGTGGCAACCATACGAATGCTTACCAGTTTTTAGGGAGTAAAAAGATAGAATCAGAAGGTAACGTTATTGGCTATCAATTTAGTGTCTGGGCACCCAACGCACATAAAGTTTATTTACAAGGTGATTTTAACCAATGGCGTATCGAACCAATGGATTTTTACCAAGGTGGGGTTTGGAGCTTGTTTGTTCCAGAAGCTAAAAAGGGGCAATGTTATAAATTTGGTATCGATCATGGGAATGGTCATATTGAATATAAAATTGATCCTTATGGTTATCGTTTTGAACAAGCACCTAAAGATGCGTCGATTATATGGGATATAGAAGACTTTGATTGGCAAGATAATAAATGGTTGCAACGACGCAAAAGATTAAATCATTTTGAAGAACCTTTGCAAATATATGAAGTTCATGCCACATCTTGGCGACAACATTTAGATGGTTCTTATTATAATTTCAAAGAATTAGCCGACTCACTTATTCCTTATGTCAAAGAAATGGGTTATACCCATATCGAATTTATGCCATTAATGGATCATCCATTAGAAGCTTCTTGGGGATATCAAATAACCGGTTACTTTGCAGTTGGTTCACGTTTTGGCACACCTGAGGAATTGCGATATTTTGTTAATGAAGCGCATAAAGCGGGTATTGGCGTCTTTATGGATTGGGTACCAGGGCATTTTAATCGTAACGCTAATGCCTTAGCCTATTTTGATGGGACACCTACTTATGAGTATCAAGATATTAATCGAGCGAATAATGTAGGTTGGGGAACCTTAAACTTTGATTTAGGTAAAATGCAAGTACATAGCTTTTTGATTTCAAATGCTATCTATTGGTTAAAAGAATTTCATATTGACGGACTAAGAGTGGATGCAGTTTCTAATATGTTGTATTTAGATTTTGATCAAGGACCATGGACACCTAATGAAGATGGCACGAATGAAAACTATCAAGGGGTTCAATTTATTCAAAAAATGAATACGACAATCAAAAAACACTTCCCTGACGCTATTATGATGGCTGAAGAAAGTACTAGCCGTGAAAAGATTACTGCCCCAGTTGAAGAGGGTGGATTAGGTTTTGATTTTAAATGGAATATGGGTTGGATGAATGATACCTTGAAATTTTTTGAAATGGATCCGTACTATCGCCCTCAAAACCTAAACCTGATTACTTTTGTATTTATGTACCAATATAATGAACGGTATATACTGCCTTATTCACATGATGAGGTTGTTCATGGCAAGCGGTCTCTATTGGGTAAGGTTCCTGGGGATCGGTATAATCAATTTGCAACTTTACGACTCATCCATGGCTATATGCTTGCCCAACCAGGGAAAAAATTACACTTTATGGGTAATGAAATTGGTCAATATTTAGAATGGCGCTACTATTCTGAATTAGAATGGATTGATTTAGAAAGATCTTACAACAAAGAATATCATCATTACATGAAAACGATTAATCATTTGGGATTAGCAACCAAAGCTCTCTATGAACTCGATCATTCTGCGGAGGGTTTCACCATCCTTGATGCAGATAATTACCAAGAAGGTATCCTTACATTTATCCGCCGTGGTAAAAAGCCACGAGATTTCGTAATTGTCGTATGTAACTTTGTTCCCGTACAACGTGACTCTGTAAGAGTAGGGGTCCCTTACAAAGGGGACTATAAAACTCTTCTGAATTCTGATTGGACAGAATTTGGTGGCAAATGTGAAGAGGTCGTTATGGATTTTAAAACTGTCGCCCAAGAATATAATGGACAGCCTTTTTCAATTGAACTTTCTGTACCTGGTTTATCGGTCCAATATATTCAGCCAAAACGTATTTATGGCGCAAATAAAAAGGGAAGGGGATAGAATACTATTATGTACTAATTTTCGTCTCGCCAACGAATCGGTATTCTAAAGCAGCAATGAAAAATGAAATGATTGCAATGATTTTAGCGGGTGGACAGGGCACTCGTCTAGGAGTCCTCACAAAACAAACAGCTAAACCAGCTGTGCCATTTGGTGGGAAGTATCGGATAATTGATTTCGCTTTGAGTAATTGTGCTAATTCAAATATACGTAATATCGGAGTGGTTACTCAATATCAACCGCTTGAATTAAATGAGCATATAGGTAAAGGGGCATCGTGGGGGTTAACAGGTCGTAATGCTGGGGCAACTATTTTACAACCTTACTCTAGTTCGGATGGTGAAAAATGGTTTAAAGGAACAGCGAATGCGATTTATCAAAATATTTCTTATATTGACTCCATGGATCCAGAATATGTTTTAATTTTATCAGGTGACCATATTTATAAAATGGACTACAGTGAGATGCTAGATTATCATAAAGAAAAGAAAGCCAGTTTAACGGTAGGTGTTATTCCAGTTGATATGAAAGAAGCCTCTAGGTTTGGAATAATGAATACCGATCATAGTGGTCGAATTATTGAATTTGAAGAAAAACCAGCTGAACCAAAAAGCAATCTGGCTTCTATGGGAATTTATATTTTTAATTGGGCTACATTACGCCGTTATTTAGTAGAAGATCAAGCGAAGACAAGAGAAATGGAAGACTTCGGTAAAAATGTTATCCCAGCTTATTTAGAAAACGGTGAAAATGTTTTTGCATTTGCTTTTGATGGTTATTGGAAAGATGTTGGAACGATTGAAAGTTTATGGGAAGCGAACATGGAGTTTTTAGATCCTAATCACCCACTCAATATTTCTGAAGATCGTTGGAGAATCTATACTAACAATGCAGTGACACCACCACAATATATTTCAGCAGATGCTGAAGTTAATGACTCTATGATTGTTGATGGATGTTATGTGGCGGGTGATATTGAGCATTCAATTTTATCAAATGATGTAAAAGTCGGATTAGATTCTGAAGTTGAGAACTCAATCTTAATGGCTAATGTTACAGTTGGATCTAATTGTAAAATTGAATATGCCATTATTGGTGAAAAAGCCGTGATTGCAGATGGAGCAAGCGTTATTGGGACTAGAGATAACATAGCTGTAGTAGGCTATGCAGAAACAGTAGGAGGACCGAAATACGATGGTGAAGAATAAATTATGTGCAATAATTAACTTAACAGAAGATGCAACTCGATTAAAGCCACTGACGAATAATCGCCCAATTGCTGCTTTACCGTTTGCTAGTCGTTACCGTATTATCGACTTTGTGTTGTCAAATATTGCCCATGCTGGCATTGACTCGGCGGCTTTATTCATTGCTGAATCCGGTCGTTCAATCTATGATCATATTCGTTCAGGGGATGCTTGGAATCTAGATTCGCAAGTAGGTGGAGGTATCTTTACCTTTTCACAACAAAACTGGAAATCTAGACATCACTTAGAACAAGATGCCGAAGACTATTACTTTAATCATCGTATATATATGAAGCGTTCACGGGCAGAGTATGTCTTTGTTACAGGAAGTAAGATACTAGCCAATATTGATATTAAAGCCGTGCGTCGTCAACATGTAGGTAGCCAAGCAGATATCACGCTAATATATAAACCTATTTTGAAGGAAATGATTGACGGTAATCATCCTAAAGAACGCGTTTTAAGCTTTGATACTGATGGTTATTTGACTCAATTACACGAAGTGACGAATTACCCTGATGATGAGCGGATTAACGCTAGTTTAAGTATGTATTTAATTTCGGTAGAAAAAATGAATGAAATTATTGACCGTGCGATTGCAGATGGTCAATATATGGAATTGGATGAATTAATACAACATTATGTATTAGACTACAAAACAAATACATATGAATATACAGGTTATGCAGCTAATATTAGTAGTATTGAACAATATTATCGTGCCAATATGGATATGTTGGATCGGAGTAAATTCACGGCTGTCTTCCATTCCAGTTTACCTATTTTAACTAAAACGAAAAATGGTTCACCGACTTATTATGATAAAGAATCGAATGTTAAAAATGCTATTTTAGCGACGGATTGTTTAATCGGTGGAGAAGTTGTAAATTCGATTATTAATCGTAAAGTGAGAATTGCTAAACAATCAAAGATCAGAGATAGTATTATCTTGCAAGGAACCAAAATTGGTGAAGGGGCTGAAATCGAATATGCAATCATCGATAAAGATTGCGTAATTGAGCCAGGTGCAAAGGTAATTGGAACACCGGATAACCTAATCGTTATTCCTAAAAATACACATGTCGAAGCATAGGAGGCTCTCATGAAAGTTTTATTTGCTTCTGGTGAAGCAGCCCCGTTTTTTAAAACCGGTGGACTAGGTGATGTGGCTTATGCTTTACCTAAAGAATTGTTAAAACAGGGTATTGATGTGCGAGTTGTTTTACCCAATTATTCCCAAATGCCTGCTAAATATAAAGAACAATTGTCAGAATTACGACATTTCCGTTTTCAATTAGGCTACAAAAATGTCTATTGTGGGATTAAAACCCTTGAATTAGAAGGGTTAACGTATTATTTTATCGACAATCTTTCTTATTTTGATCGTTCGTCTCTCTATGGACAATGGGATGATGGCGAGCGCTTTGCTTATTTTTCGACGGCGATTATTGAAATGTTAGAGGTTATTGAATGGATTCCGGATATTATCCATTGTAATGATTGGCATACGGCGATGGTGCCCGTATTGCTAGTTGATCGCTATCATTGGAAAGATGCCTTAAAAGGGATTCGCAAAGTGTACACCATTCATAATATTCAATTTCAAGGAATTTATTCACCCGAAATGTTAACGAATGTTTTTGGCACTAGTTTTAATACATTTACTGATGATGGTATTAAGTATTATGATAATATCAATTATATGAAAGGTGGGATTAACTTTTCAGATAGAGTGACCACTGTAAGTCCTACTTATGCTAATGAAATAACCACACCAGCCTTCGGAGAAGGTCTTGAAGGGACACTTCAGCATAATTATTGGAAATTAAGTGGTATTATCAATGGCATAGATTATACCATCAATGATCCTGAAACGGATCCGATGATTCCACATCACTTTAGCCAAAAATCGATGGTTGGTAAAGTAGAAAATAAGCTTGCTTTACAAAAAGATCTAGGGTTACCGATTGATCGAAATGTCGCGATGATTGGTATGGTTAGTCGCTTAACGAATCAAAAAGGTTTTCAGTTAGTTGAAGAACGCATGGAAGAACTATTACAAGCAAATGTTCAAGTGGTTCTACTAGGAACTGGACAGGCAAATTTCGAAAATAGTTTCAGATATTTTGAGTCAAAATATCCCGATAAGATGCGCAGTATTATTAATTTTGACGTGGCTTTAGCGCAAAGAATTTATGCTTCAAGCGATATGTTCTTGATGCCAAGTGCATTTGAACCTTGTGGTTTATCACAAATGATTTCTATGCGGTATGGAACGTTGCCAATTGTTCATGAGATTGGCGGTTTAGCTGATACAGTTGAACCTTATAATGTTGATACAGGTTCAGGCACTGGCTTTAGTTTTTATGATTTTGATAGTTGGGTAATGTTGCAAACTATTTATCGCGCCCTTGATGTATACTATAATCATCCAGAAGCTTGGCATAATTTAGTAAAAAATGCTATGGAAAAAGATTTTAGTTGGGAAGAACCAGCTAAAAAATACATTGCTTTATACCAAGAATTGATTGATGAAAGATAAGCGTAGTGCTTTAGAGGAGGACGCGTATGAAACCAATGGATGTTGAAACATTTAAAGAAGTCTACAAAAAACGTTTTGAGGATGTCTATGCTATCCAATACCATATGGGAAGCACACTTGAGCAATTTCAAGTGTTAGGTCAAGTGTTGCGTGGCTATTATACGGATTATTGGATTGAAAATAATCAAGAAAAGATTGATAATCAAGATAAACAGGTATACTATTTTTCAATGGAATTTTTACCCGGACGTCAATTAAAAACCTATCTTTTAAATTTAGATGTGTATGATACTGTTAAAACGGGCTTAACGGATTTGGGCTTAGATTTTGACAAAATTGTAGAAGCGGAAGTAGATCCCGCATTAGGTAATGGCGGTTTGGGTCGCCTTGCCTCATGTTTTATGGATTCCATGGCATCCACCCATGTTTATGGGAATGGGTGTGGTATTCGTTATCAGTATGGATTATTTAAACAAAAATTTATTGATGGTTATCAAATAGAATTACCTGAAAATTGGCTTAGAAACCCTAATCCTTGGGAAGTTCGCAAGGAGTCAAAATCCGTCATTGTTAGATTTGGTGGAAATGTTTGGTTAGAAGAACAAAAGGATGGCAAATTAAAACCGAAGTATGAACATACGTTTGATGTTTTAGCCGTACCTTATGATACACCTCAAATCGGTTATCGAAATGGTGTTGTCAATAATTTGCGTTTATTCTCAGCTGAAATTCCATATGATGAAGAAAGCAAATATATTACCAGTGAACAAAGACAAGAAGTGAATTCAATAACGGAGGTTTTATACCCGGATGATTCTAACTACGAAGGACGTCTATTGCGTTTGAAGCAGGAGTATTTCTTAAGTAGTGCTGGAATTCAAACGATTGTTCGTTATTTTAAGAATTTAAAACTACCTTGGACAAGGTTTCCTGAAAAAGTTGCTATCCATATTAATGATACCCACCCAACCTTATGTATCCCTGAATTAATGCGTATTTTGTTAGATGAAGAAGATTTAACGTGGGAACAAGCTTGGAATATCAGTAAAAAGACTTTCTCATACACCAATCACACAATTTTACAAGAAGCGATGGAGCGTTGGCCCGTTTATATGATTGAGTCCTTGATACCACGTATCGCTCAAATCATTTATGAAATAAATGCCCGTCATATTCGCAATAAGACTGAATTGTATGGATCAGAATTAGCCTATAAAACGGCACCTATTCAAGATGACCAAGTCCTAATGGCTAATTTAGCGATTATTTCATCGCATTCAGTTAATGGAGTTGCCAAACTACATACAGAGATTTTAGAACGCTATACTTTAAGTGATTTTAAAACAATTTATCCTTTCCGATTTAACAATAAGACCAATGGTGTCACCCATCGTCGTTGGGTCCAATTGGCTAATGAACCACTCAGTCAATTACTAGATAAGACGATTGGTGAGGAATGGCGCTTCCAACCAAAAGAAATGCGCTTATTGCGTTCTTATATCGATGATGAGAGTGTTTTGGACCAATTACAACAAGTGAAGTTAACGAACAAAAAACGCTTTGCGAAATTTGTTTCTGAGCAAATGAACATTGAAATTGATCCACATGCGATGTTTGATGTTCAAATCAAACGTTTGCATGCCTATAAACGTCAACTACTACAAGTGATGCATATCATCGATCGCTATTTGCAATTAAGAGATAATCCTGAAGCAAAACTTGCTAAACGTGTCTTTGTCTTTGGTGCAAAGGCTGCTCCAAGTTATTACTATGCTAAGCAAATTATTAAATTGATTAATGCATTAGCTGATTTAGTGAATAATGATCCTCGTATTAATGATATGATAAAGATTGTCTTTGTCGAAAATTATTCTGTTTCACTAGCGGAATTAATTATTCCAGCGGCTGACTTATCAGAACAAATTTCCTTAGCGGGTAAAGAAGCTTCGGGAACCTCTAATATGAAGTTAATGGCGAATGGTGCTTTAACGATTGCAACCCTTGATGGTGCAAACGTCGAAATCAGTAATTTAGTTGGCCCAGATGATATATTCTTATTTGGAATGAAAGCTGATGAAGTCCAAGTCTTGCGTGATAGTCATGCTTACAATGCAAGGGATATTTATGAAAGAGATCCACAGATTCAACGGATTCTCAATAGTCTAATTGATGGTACAATTCCTGGTATAAAATCTGAAGGGATTGATATTTTTAACTCACTAGTCACGGACAATGATGAATATTTCTTGTTGAAAGATTATCATAGTTTCTATCAAGCTCAAATGAAAGTCGATATTAATTATGCCAATAAGAAATCATGGACCCAAAAATCTTTAATAAATATCGCTCAATCGGGTAAATTCTCTGCAGACTATACGATTTTAAGGTATGCCAGTGATATTTGGAATGTAGCACCTGAAACGGAAGTTTTACAACAGTTTTAAGTCGATGGATTTATTTAACCAACTTCTTTCATTCACTTTTAAGGATGAGAGAAGTTGGTTTTTTAGACGGTATAGCCTTATTTCTATTAATGACTTTCAATTTAGTGTTAAATTTAATTTAAAAAATATTATCAAATTTGTTATTTTAACACGAATGACACAATCTTTCGCTATAATAAATTGAATATTCTTAAAGTAGGTCTATAGGCCGACGAATAGGGATTATTAATTAACTAAACTAAATATTAATCATTAATGGAAGGGGGCGTTAAGCGATGGATGAACAATCGAATGAGCACGATGATAAGTCATTCATTAAAGAATGGTGGACTAAATTTAAAGGCCTTTGGTATTATTACCGTGGCTGGAAATGGCTAATCTTTATTGGAATGTCGTTGGCTTTACTCATGTCGACTTATCTAGTTATTATTGCTAAAACGACGAGTGTTTCAACTTTACAAGAAGGCTTAATGTCGACAACAACGGTGTATGATATTGACGACGATCCGGCAGGGACCTTGGCTGCCCAACAAGGGACTTATGTTACTTTAGATCAAATATCCCCGCAAATGCGTGAAACGGTTGTGACCGTAGAAGACAAGCGTTTTTATGAACATAATGGGTTTGATACGATTGGGATAGGACGGGCTTTTGTTCGTTTGCTGATTAACCGAGACACATCAGGGGGTGGAGGTAGTACTTTAACCCAACAATTAGCTAAAAATGCATTTTTAACATTAGATCAAACCTTCCAACGTAAATTTAAGGAATTATTTTTAGCACTAGAAATTGAAAAACAATATACAAAAGATGAAATCTTAGAAATGTATTTGAATCATTCCTACTTTGGTAATGGGGTTTGGGGCGTTGAAGATGCTTCGTGGAAATATTTTGGACATGCGGCTAATTCGCTTGACTACAATGAAAGTATGGTTTTAACAGGTATGTTAAAAGGCCCCTCATTGTTTAATCCGATTGATGACTATGACGCAGCCATTGATAGACGTAATGTAGTTGCAACCGTTATGGAAAATGAAGGGAAAATTTCAGCAGAAGATGCTGACTATATCCGACAACTATCGATACCATTATATGATGGGTATGTTTCAACTGATAGTCACGAGTATCCCTTTTACTTTGATGCCGTTATTAACGAAGCCGTTAATTTAGCTAATATTCCCGAAGCGGATTTACTTTCAAAGGGTTACCGTATTTATACAAACTTAAATGTAAACTATCAATGGTCGATTGATAGTGCTTATGAGAATAATAGCTGGTTGTTTAATGATGATGGGACCGGTGAACCTTTAGTCCAAAGTGCATCCGTTGTCGTAGACCCTTCAACGGGTGGTGTCATGGCTGTCTATGGGGGGCGCGGGGATTATGTTTATCGTGGCTTTAACCGTGCGACAGATATGTACCGCTCACCTGGATCAACCATTAAGCCATTGGCGGTTTACACAACAGCTCTTGAAAAAGGTTATCAAGTAAGAAGTATGGTTCCTGATGTGGTACAAGGCTATGGAAGTGATAATTATGCACCTGAAAATTATGATCGCCAAACAGATCCAGAAGGTGAGGTGCCTTTGTATTACGCTTTAGCACAGAGTAAAAATACGTCCGCAGTGTATTTGATGGATGAGTTTGGAGTAAATGAATCTGTTAAAAAACTGAATCAATTTGGGATACAAGTAGCTGAAGAAGATCAATCCCTAACATTAGCTTTAGGAGCTATGAGTCAAGGCGTTTCACCATTGCAATTAGCCAATGCATATGCCAGCTTTGCTAATAGAGGTGTTCGAATTGAAAGTTATTTCATTCGTTACATTGAAGATGCGCAAGGCAATGTTGTTTATGATAACCGTCGTCCCAACAAGCATATGGTCATGACGCCGAATGTTGCGGCTGATATGACGAGTATGATGTTGGATACTTATGGCGGTTATGGAACTGGCTATGGTGCTGGACCCGATTACGGTTACCTTGCGGGTAAAACGGGAAGTACGGAAGTTTCTGAAGGTAATATGGAAACACGTGATCGCTGGATGGTTGGCTATACACCCGATTTTGTGATTGTTACATGGTCAGGGTTAGATAATGTGGATGATGGGTCTTTAGATGAATTAATGCCTACAGGCATGGGACAATTATTTAATATACAAACCACTAATTTAATGGCGAATTCACCACAAAGTAGCTTCAATGTTACTTATGCCTCTCAAATGGAAATAGCAACTAATGATGTAGAAGATACTGATTGGGGCGAAAGGATGAATAACTTTCTCGATCAAAGCGCAATTTGGCTTGAGGAAGCTTGGCAAGGGATTCAATCTGTTGGCTCAGATTTATGGAATACAGCGACGGATTTCATTAATCAATTGAATTAGATTTTAACAAAAATAATTTTATTTTTTATAGTTTTTTCCTATCAATTTAATAGTTTCTTTGCTATCATATAGAGAAGATAGGAGGAGTTTTATGACTGAAAATAATATTTATGATACAGCGAATCAACTTGAACGAGACTTACGTGCTTTGCCTGCTTTTGCAAAGCTAAAAGAAGCTTTTCAATTAATACGAGGGAATGAAGAGTCTAATCGTTTGTTTGAAGAATTTAAGGAAGCATCTCAAAATTTTCAAACGAAACAAAGAACGGGCGAACAACCTTCTGAAGATGAAATTCAATCTATCCAAGCCTTGTCCCAGAAAGTAACTGAAGACGAAGGTATTAGACTACTAATGGAAAGCGAACAACAAATTAGTCAAGTTATGGAAGATATTAATCATATAATTACGCGGCCTTTACAAGAAGTTTACCAGAACCAAGATAATGCGTAATTAGATTTAATTCACTTATTGAGGCAGCTGGAAGTCATTCGATTTTTTCGATATGCTTTCAGTTGTTTTTTATTCACTCATCTGAGTAATCCTATCTATGTAATTATTTAAACTAAAAATTTATTTATATTTAAATTTAATAAAAAAAGAAAGGAGTCTATCGATGGCAAAAATTTTACATGTAGCTGACTTGCATTTAGATAGTCCATTTGTGGGATTGGATAAGCAAATAAGTCATTTACAAAAACCTCTAATTGAGGCTCCCTACCAAGCTTTTTCACGTTGTGTCTCCATTGCCATTAATCAAAAAGTGGATGTATTGATTATAGTTGGTGATATTTATGATTCGAGCAAACAAACAATATATGCTCAGCATTTTTTTGCTAAACAACTAGAACGTCTTGATAAAGTACATATCCCTGTAGTGTTAGTTAATGGCAATCATGATTATATTCAGAATAATCAACCAATACTGTATCCATTTGATAATGTTCATCAGATAACCACTGAAGAAGTGACACATGTTGATATAACTTTAAAAAATCAAGAAACGATACGGTTTTATGGTTTTTCTTATAATAGACGTTGGATACCTGAGCGTAAAATTGAACAATTCCCCATCAATCCATCTGAAACAGACTACACGGTTGGAATGTTGCATGGTGATATGGCCAGCCAATCTTCGAAAGTTGGAAATTACGCTCCGTTTACCATTCAAGAATTATCTTCAAAAAATTACAATTATTGGGCTTTAGGACATATTCATCAGTCAATGACCTTAAGTCAAAATCCATTAATCCAATATTCAGGGACTATTCAAGGTAGAAATCGTTTAGAAACAGGCGATAAAGGCGCTTTTCTGATTGATTTAGAAAAAAATCAACCAGCAAAATCTGAATTTATTTCCTTAGCTAAAATCGTCTATGAAAATGTGACGATTGATTGTCAGTATCAATGGCAAGCCCTTGATTTAGTGGAAAAAATTAATGAAGCTGTTTCGAATTATCGACTTGAGACGGTGCCAAATCAGCAATCATATCTATTAAATATCATTTTAGACAATGCTCAACGACTACCGATTGAATTACAAGAACAAGTGGAAAGTGGCGAGTTATTGACTACCGTTTCGGATGTAACGGATGATAATTTGTTTGTAGTGGTTATTTCAATTGTTTTAAACAAACAGATGTCCTTAGATGCCTTTCAATATGATCCTAAATTGAATGATAGTTATAAAAAAGCCGTTCAAGAACTTGAAACCAATCAACTGTATGAAGACATTATGAAGGATGTGTTTAATCATTCGGTTATGCGTTCTCGGTTAACGGATTTAGTTGAAGATGCTGATTTAAAGGCGAATATAATTAAAGAGGCACAAGAATTACTTATTCAGTCTATCGGCTTTGATGTTGAGGGGGTTGACCATGAAGATTAAAACACTTGATATTTATGGGTATGGTAAATGGGTCAATCAACGTTTTGAAATAAATGAACATTTACAATTATTTTACGGAAAAAATGAAGCCGGTAAATCAACGCTTCAATCGTTTATAAGAAGTATTCTATTTGGGTTCCCTACCAGAAGACGCAAAGTCAATCAAGTCAATCGCTATGAACCTCATCATTCTGATGTTTATGGGGGAAGAATTCGTCTGATTGATACCCAGTTTGGAACCGTCTGGGTTGAACGAACCAGTAAAATATTTCGTGTCTACCAAGAAGATGGGACAGAATTAGATCCGTCAACTTTAGATCAAATCTTAGGTGGATTAGATGAGACATTATTCGATAATTTTTATGCGTTTAATTTACAAAATTTACAAGAGTTGAGTAATATTGATGCAGACCAACTGAGCGATTATTTTTTAAGTATAGGTACTGTGGGTAGTGATAAATTTCTCCAAATTGCTAAAACTTTTGAAAAACAAACCGACGACTTATATCGTCCACAAGCAAGTAACCGCCCATTAAACCAACTATTAAATGAATATGATTCGTTAGCTGCACGACTTGAAGCAGTTATGAAAAACATGTCTCGTTATAATACTTTAGTTGAACAGCAAAAAGAGCAAGAAAGCATTGTTAATGAAATTAATCAAGAAATTAACCAAATTGAGCAAGATAACCGCGCCTTAGATAAACTACTTGGACGCTACGATATTTTTATTAAAGATAAAACAGTCATGCGCGAACTGGATGAGTTAATCTATACACCGATTGAAAAAGAAGCCGTTAATGAGTTGGAAGATAGTCTTCGCATCAACCAACAAAATCAAGCCTCTATTATCCAATTGAAGGAACGGATTACGCATTACAATGAGGAAATCAATACATTGACCCGCTTGAATTGGGCAATGAATCATCAAAGTGAAAGGCGTCAATGGAAGGTTGATGCGCAAAAGATTAAGGATGTTCAATCAAAATTAGAACAAACGCTTGAGCGAATTGAAGAACAAAATCAGATGATGCTACAACTAGCAGAGCGTGGACAATTTTATCCAGCTAAAATTACGCAATCAACTGAGTATGATGAAAAACTAGAAGAAGGTTTGGGAATCCAAGCCAATATTGAAGAACTGAAAACGCAACGTGAAAGTGTGCATGGGGAAAGAAAAGCCTTTCTTGATCACCGCAAAGATCAACAAAATTATACGGCCATTGTACGATCACAAGCAGCTAAATTAGAGAACCAAAGAATCAACGATGAAGCTAAGTTGATGGAACAAACAAGTCTTAAAAACTATTTTTTAGGGTTTATCTTTATTTTAGTGGGGATATTTGTTGTTCTTTTGAATTTTAACAGTTCCAATAATATGTATATGATTATTGGTGGTATACTAGCTGTTATAGGTGTGGTAATGAGTCTCATTGTCTTTTTCAAACACCGTCAATTATTTAAAGCTTTTAAAGAAAGTCCCGTTGTGACAAAAATTGCCGAACTAAGAGAACAGGAAAATCAATATAAGGATCAAAGTAATCAACTGGGCATTCAGATTAATCATCGTGATGAAATAATAAGACAAATTGATGCGGAGATTGAGAATAATATCCGTGATCAAAAACGTTGGTTGGTCGATATTGGTTTTTATCCAACGGCAGATTCCGAAATAATTTTGAAAACCAATCCTGTGAAGCAATATTTTGAAGCTAAAGAGAAGCGAGCATTACTTGAGGTAGAGAAAGATAAATTAACTGAGCAAACAGAAAATTGGAAAATGACAATTGCCGAACTTTTAAAACGATTTCCGACAAAAGATGAATCCATCCGTTCTTTAATCCGTCACGTGGAAGATGTCGAAGTTTCTTTATCACGTACAGAAGAACGTGGTAATATTATACGTGAAAAAATTAATAGTGCTGAAAACTCTATTAAAGAATTTGAGGAATCCATTAAGCAAACGAATGTCAAGATTCAAACCATTTTAGAAGCTTCTGATAGCAAAAACGAAATGGAGTTTCATCAAAAAGTTGAAGTGAATCAGCGTATCGCTGAGTTAGAGACCAAGCACAAACTCTATCAAGAGCAAATGGTAGGATATGAAGAAGCATTGGAAAATGTGACTAATAAGCAAGCTTTGACATTAATGATGCAGAAATTAGATGTCCAATTAACTGAGGCTAAAGAACGATTAACACCTCATCAAAATGAACGTGCGAATTTGACGGTTGAAATTCAACAACTTGAACAAGATGGTAGCTCGCAGGAATTAAGTCAAGAATTAGAAAACAAAAAAGCCGAAATTAAGGCCATGATAACTGATTGGGGACGGAAACGGATTGCGATGAACTTAATTCATTTAACGTTACGTCAAGGGTTAGAAAATCCTGTTCCTGAAATGAATGAACTGGCGAATGAGATTTTCGCTAAGTTAAATTATGGTCGTTATACACAAATTAAATTGAACAAAAAAGGCATTAAAGTTAAACAATTCAGCGATATTTTATTTGAACCCCATGAATTATCACAAGGTACGTTGGAACAATTGTATGTTGCATTGAGGCTTGCTTTCGTTCGAAGTGCCAGTGGAATGGTTGAAATGCCGATTATTATTGATGATGCTTTTGTTAATTTTGATGAGTTCCGCAAAACCAGTATGTACCAAGTTTTGGAAAAAGTAAGTGAAGAGACGCAAGTTTTATTTTTTACCTTTGATCAACAAGCCAAAGATTCATTTAAAGATGAACAACGCATTGATTTAAGTGTAACAACTAACAATACTGAAAAGGAAATAGTGGAAGAAAGAGATTAATGGCCTGTCACTTTGATGGAATTACAGATTAAAATATAATAAGTCAGGAGGATGACATGAAGCGAATTTATGATATTGAGAACGGTGAAGAATTCAGTTTGTTTGTCCTAATTAAAACAGCTGATGTGAAAACAGCCCGGAATGGAAATCCTTTTATAGCATTTACCTTTCAAGACCGTTCGGGTTCAATCGATGGTATGTATTGGTCAGCAACTGAAAAAGAAATTGCAACGTTTCAAACCGGAAAAGTCGTATTCCTTCGTGGTGAACGTGATACTTATCAGGGTCAACCACAAGTGAAGATAAAAGCGATTCGACTTGCTGAAGCAGGTGAGCCGGATGATCCAACGATGTATGTTGAGCGTATTGAAGTTAAACGAGAAGTCCTTCAAGAAGAAATTAATGAAGCCTTGTTTGAGATTAGGGAGCCTAACATTGCGCGGGTTGTACGCAAAATTTTACACCAAGTGGATAATGAATTTTATACTTATCCAGCAGCTAAACGTAATCATCATGCGTTAGCAGGCGGCTTAAGTTACCATACGGTAACGATGTTGAAAATTGCCCGTCAATTGATGACCATTTATCCCGATTTAAATGCTAGTTTGTTAATTGGTGGTATTATTTTACATGATGTAGGTAAGACGGTTGAGTTAAGTGGTCCTCTGTCAACGGAGTACACTTTTAAAGGTCAATTGTTAGGACATATTGTTATTGTCGATGAAATGATTGATCGCGCATGTACAGAAATTGGAATTAATACGGATCATGAAGCCATTGTCTTGTTAAAGCATGTCGTTTTATCCCATCATGGTAAACTGGAGTTTGGTAGTCCTGTGACACCACGAATTTTAGAAGCAGAAGTGATTCATATGATTGATAACCTCGATGCGTCAATTAATATGATCTTATCAGCAACATCAAAAACAAAAGCTGGCGAATTTAGCGAAGCCATTTATCCATTGGATCGTCGTAAAATGTACAAACCAACGTTTAAGTAGTTGTTGAAAAACTAGCCATAAGGCTTAGAATAAATATTACCGCACAAAAAAATCCGATTTTTTAATTATAGTGGGACCGGCTCAAACTAATTATTGAGTCGCTATAATTAAAAAATTGGATTTTTATTTTTCATTAGGTTCAAGTTCTTGATTAAGCCAAGATTCTTGTTTTTGACTTAATGAAAGTTCTGTATGATAAACACGTAAAATAGAAATGCGATTAAGTAAATAATTACCACCAATCCCCACAGCAAAGCCAGCAAGTATCCCACTAATAGATAGGACAGGTAAGTAGTTTAAGACTGACCACGAACGAGCCATGAGCGCGGCAGCACTTAATTGTCCCACATTATGCATAACACCACCTAAAATGGAAATACCAATGACACTAACCCGTTTAGGACCTAATTGTTTAGTTAATAACATCATGAAGTAACTTAACATACCGCCCGCAAAACTGTAAATAAATGTAGATAAAGTACCACCTAACAATGCCGTTAAAATAAATTTCAATAGAACAACTTGAATACTATATTTAAAAGGTAAAGTAAATATCGCAATAACAGAAATTAGATTCGATAAACCTAGTTTTGCTCCTGGGGCAAAGGAAAATGGAGAAGGAATAAATCGTTCTAAAAGCCCAATAATAACAGCTTGTGCAGCAAGCGTAGCAATATAAACCATCATCCGATTACTACTTTTAACTCCCATGTCAACCTCCTTACGTTTTTAGTAGACATTTTAACTATGAAAAAAGCACCAATGGAGGTGCTGTTTCTTTGAACGTCAACGGAGGGAATCGAACCCCCATCACAAGAACCGGAATCTTGTGTGATATCCATTACACTACGCTGACCTAACTTTACTATAATACTAACAAAATCATGTTTTTGCAAGTGCAAAAGCATGATTTTGAGGGAGTAGAGTTTTAATTGCCAATATATCCTTCAGTGTGAGATAGTTGCATGAGTGCTGATGAACTACCATCCCCATGAATTTCATCTACTTGTATGATACCATATTGAGGAGCAAAGTAAAAATGTTTGGTGATTCCTTGTCCATTAGGATTGGAATTTTCTTCAATTAAATAGACATTCTCGTAACTTATATCACCGATTGTGACAATTGGGAAATTATTAATAATTGTTCGTGTTAATTCCTTATGATATCCAGATTGATAAGAATAACCAACGGATAAATTCGATGGAATTATCAGCGAATCCACTCCATCAGTTGCATCGCTGGAATAACGTAAATCTTGTACATCATTATATTCATCGAAATAGGCTAATTCATACAAACCACTCTCACGTTTTTGGTAAATAAATGCTTTTGCTTGATCACCTGTAAACTCAGTGACTTGGAAAATTCCATTAGCATCTGAAGTATATTCCATGATAATGTCCCTAACGGTAAAATTTGAACCATTACCTAAGTATTGATATTTTACAAATTGAGCATATGGGATAAAAGCATCAAATGCATCACCATTTGATTGAATGTATTCTGTTTCTACATCTTCATTTTCTTCCGTTTGCGCATGAACATTTAGTTGTGAATAAGGTAAAATGAATATGGCTATAATCAATGAGATGACAATGTTTTTATCTATTTTTGTTGTTATATTTAACATTTGAGTACCTCCTTAATTAAGCAAAATAAAGTTTAACTTCTTATCAAAAGTATTATATCATAAGAAGTTAACTGATTAATGATGAATAATCGAAATAAGATTGAAAAACATCGTATTATATGAATAATTTATGAATTTAATATGAAGAGTTATAGTTTGTTACTAAAGTCCAAAATTGATTTTTAGCTTTGATAGGTGCATTTTATGTGCAACTAGTCTTATAAAATGGAATTATAGTCAATTTATGTTAAAATATTATTATTAGTTTAATGATTTATACGGAGATAGGAGACTATAATAATGAATGATTGTGTGTTTTGTAAAATAATCGAAGGTGACATACCTTCTTCAAAAGTTTATGAAGATGAAAAAATATATGCATTTTTAGATATTTCGCAAGTGACAAAAGGTCATACTTTAATTGTACCAAAAGAACATGTTAAAGATATTTATGAATATGATGAAATACTTGCTGCCGATGTTTTTAGCCGCATTCCGATGGTAGCGCGTGCTTTGAAAAAAGCATTTCCTGATATGAAAGGCTTAAATATTGTTAATAATAATGAACCGCTAGCTTACCAATCTGTTTTTCATTCGCATTTTCATTTAATCCCACGCTATCAGGAAGATGAAGGTTTTGCTATGAAGTTCGAAAACAATCAAACTAACTACAACCAAGATGATTTATTGGAAATAGCTGATACAATCAATAAAAATATACAATAGGAGCGTTAATATTATGGCTGGATTTAAAAGTGGCTTTTTATGGGGAGCTGTATTCGGTGGAATGGCTGGTTTAATGAATGCGCCTGCCAGTGGACGTGAAACGCGACAAAACATAAAAGATTTCATTGATCAAACAACGGATGATGTGAATGATGTACGATTCAAAGTGGATAATTTAAAAATGGCGATTGAACGCTTATCAACAGAAGGGCTATCGAGTGCTTCAACAGCGTCAAAAGATATTCAAGTCTCAGTCCAACATTTTCAAGAGGAAACTAAACCTAGAATAAGACGAATTAAAGAGAAAGCAGAAAAATTACAAGAGTCAATTGATGAAAATGTTGAAAAATTTAATGAAAATTCCTAAAGATTTTTGGATTCACTTTATCTTATATCGGATTAAATGATATAGTATTCATTGTTAGAAAAATTATTTTTGAATGGAGACGAAGTACTCAATGAAAAAAAGTTTAAAGAAAATGGCTGTTATTGCTGCTTCATTAGTAGCTATTGGAGGCGTTGTATACTCTTCAACAGCAACTGCACAAAATGAAGGTGTGATTGCAACTGTAGGCGAACAAGAAATTTCTCAAGAGGAATTTTATCAAGAATTAAAAGCTGTTGCGGGTGACGTTACCTTAAGAACAATGATTTTAGAAATGGTTCTTGAACATAGTGTACCAGATGCACAAGCATTAAGAACATCAGCGGAAGAGGAAGTTAGTGCTCAAATTGATGAAGCGGGTGGTCAAGAAGTCTTTGATCAATTATTAGCTTATCAACAATTAGGTACAACTGAAGATTTTACCGAACAAATCTATTTACGCAATCTCTTCCAAGCTGTCATTGAACAAAATACAGATATGTCTGACGCAGCCATTCAAAATTTCTACGACAATGAATATGCTCCGACCATGGAAGCTCAACACATTTTAGTTGAAACTGAAGAAGAAGCTTTAGCCGTCATTGAACGTATCAATAATGGTGAAGAGTTTGATGCTGTAGCACAAGAAGTATCGTTAGATAGCTCAGCTTCAAACGGTGGTTTATTAAGTCCATTTACCACAGGTCAAATGGTTCCTGAATTTGAGGAAGCTGTTGTTAGTCAAGAAAATGGTGAGATGACACAAGTGCCAGTTCAATCTTCATACGGTTACCATGTCATTCGTACAATTAATAATGGTACGAAAGCACCTTTAGATGAAATCCGTGATGATGTGGAATTACAATACATTAATAGTAAATTAGAAGATTCAGCCTATGCATTTGGCATTATTGGTCGTTTAGTACAAGATGCTAACGTTCAAATTAATGACGAAGATTTAGCTACTGCTATTGATGATTTACTAGCTATGGCAGCTCCAACAGAAGAAGAAGCAGCTACTGAAGAATCCGCAGCTACTGAAGAAACAGTAGAAGCTGATGCAGAATCTACTACTGAAGAATCTGCTGAATAGTTAAGTTTAAGAAATTTATTTTGAGGGGAGTAGCTAATTTGATTAGTTGTTCTCCTCTTTTGTAAATAAATTATTCGGCATTAAGATAATAGTACCAACTAGACAAAGAAAAATAATTAGTATATTATAAGACTATAATTTTTGAACTATCACAATGTGATTAAAGGAGTGCAATTCAATGGAAATGAAAAAGCTATTGACTAGAGGATCTTTGTTATTAGGATCCATGTTAGTTCTAGCCGCATGTGGGGATACACAAACGCAAACTGAATCAGTTGAAGAGGCAACTAGCAGTGTTGTTGAATCAGTTGAAGAAGAAGTAAGTGTTGAGGTTGAATCTGTAGAAGTAATTGAAGAATCTGAAGAAGCATCTGAAGAATCAGAAGAAACAACTGAAGAATCAGAAGAAACATCGGAAGAATCAGAGGAAGCGTCGGAAGAATCAGAGGAAGCATCTGAAGAATCAGAAGAAACAACTGAAGAATCAGAAGAAACAACTGAAGAATCAGAGGAAGCATCCGAAGAATCAGAGGAAGCGATTGAAGAATCTGAAGAAGCAACTGAAGAATCTGAAGAAGCGACTGAAGAATCTGAAGAAGCAACTGAAGAATCAGTGAGCGCAACACCGGAAGCGTTAGTTTTACAAGATGGTGAATATACACTTGAATCTGATGCTGATGAGCATGGTTGGTCTAGTCGTTTCACATTAGTTGTAGCAGATGGAGAAATTACCGAAGTAAATTATGACATGGAAGATGCTGACGGTAATTTAAAAACTGAAGATGAAGAATACAATCAAATGATGGAAGATGTTTCTGGAACAGCTTTTGCTGATGCAGTAGAAGAATTAACTGCGCAATTATTAGAAACACAAAATCCTGATGAAGTAGATGTTGTATCTGGTGCGACTGACACAAGTGAAGACTTTAAAGAGTATGCGCAATTATTAGTTGATGCTGCAGTCGAAGGAAATGAAGAAACAATTATGGTATCTGCAAATGCTGAATTACAAGATGGTGAATATTCACTTGTAACGGATGCTGATGAACATGGTTGGGCACATCATTTCACAATAGTAGTAGCAGATGGAGAAATTACCGAAGTAAATTACGATATGGAAGATGCTGAAGGTAATTTAAAAACTGAAGACGAAGAATACAATCAAATGATGGAAGATGTTTCTGGAACAGCTTTTGCTGATGCAGTAGAAGAATTAACTGCACAATTATTAGAAACTCAAAATCCTGATGAAGTAGATGTTGTATCTGGTGCAACTGACACAAGTGAATCATTTAAAAAATATGCTCAATTACTGATTGAAGCGGCTATTGAAGGAAATGAAGAAACAATTGAAATCTCTTTAGCGGATGAAGAAACCGAAGAAGCAAGTGATGAATCGGATGAATCAGCTGAGTCTGAAGAAGAATCAACCGAATCTGAATAAATCACCCTATAATAAGAAAATATTTATACCACTCTATTTTTATAGAGTGGTTTTTTATGGTGCGCCCGGCATGGGTGACAACTTGGTGGTGAAAGTCCACTACAGGCTTGGCAGTAGGAACTGTTAGCTAAAGGCAAGGGTGTCCATCGTGAGGTGGAATCTGAAGGAAGCCGGAGGCAAACACTCGCACTGACGAACAGAAACTTCATATTAAGGCTGAACAGGGACGGACGAGCTTGCCTTACAAAGTAAAGTCCAATACTGCACGAATCCCATACAGTAGATGAAGCAGTGACATGAGTGGAAGGTTGTCATTCTTACCCGGGGAGGTCTCATCAACGATAGTTAATCGTAGTAACAACGAATGATGAGAAGTCAGCAGACGTCATAGTACTAGCCTATAGCTAGGAAGGACAGAACAATAACAATTTTGAAAATCAAGGAGGTGGATACGTCACCGATAACGCAGACAACATCGTGATTAAGTTCGAAGAGATGGCTGCCTACAGAAGGATATGCTGGAAGCAAAAAGATATGTAGGAGTGCGGAGGTGTCGTAGCACAGATATGAATAAACAAAATGATATCTTACTGATTGACCAAGTAGTCAGTCAAACAAACATGGAACAAGCTATCGCTAAAGTTCGCAAAAATAAGGGAGCACCCGGTGTAGACGGGATGACGGTTAATGAACTAGACGAACATATGGCGACTTATGGGTCAGCCATTGTTCGAAAGCTCAAGGCTGGAACCTATCAACCACAACCTGTGAAACGAGTTGAAATACCCAAAGCTAACGGTGGAGTCCGCCTTTTGGGTATTCCAACGGTAAGGGATAGAGTCGTACAACAAGCGATACTTCAAGTGATTGACCCGATAATTGACCCGCATTTCTCTGAATTTAGTTACGGTTTTCGAAAAGGTCGCAACGCTCATCAAGCGGTGGCACGAGTCATCAGTTACTACGAAGAAGGTTATCGTGTAGTAGTAGACTGTGATTTGAAGAATTATTTCGATACCATCAACCATCAAATTCTTAGAAATAATCTTGAATACTATATTCAGGATAAAGTTGTTTTAAGAATTATCTGGAACTTTCTTAAATCAGGCATCCTGGACCAAGGCTTTTATGTTGAAACGGATATGGGAACACCACAAGGAGGCCCCTTATCTCCGTTACTAGCGAATGTCTATTTACACCATTTAGACAGGGAGCTTGAGCGTAGAGGTCATAAGTTCGCTCGATACGCGGATGATTTTGTCATCTATGTAAAGAGTAGACGGGCAGGCGAACGTGTGATGGAAGGTATTACAGACTTTATTGAAGGGAAATTACGTCTAACGGTGAATAAGGAAAAAAGCCGAGTGACGACACCCACCCAATCTAAATTCCTGGGGTTTCATATTCATAATAGCACGGGAAAGTAGGATGCCGACCTAGTCAGTCGGCTAAACAAAAGTTTCGCACCAAGCTCAAGAAGTTAACTCGTCGTAATCGACCTGGGTCATTTGAAGATATAGTAGTAGAAATCAATCGAGTGACTGTAGGGTGGATAAATTACTACAAAATTGGTTTTATGAAATCTTTCATGATAGAAACTCAGAGCTGGTTGAATCATCGATTGCGACAGCTCATCTGGAAAAGATGGAAGAAAGTATCCACTCGGTATACACAACTTAGGCGACTAGGCATAGACCATGATGATTCGCTCAAGATGGCAGGGAGTCGTAAGGCTTATTGGAGACTTTCACGGAGTGAAATTTTACACCGAGCCATCACAAACAAAAGGCTCGCTATCTGGGGATTGAAGGATCTAACCTACTTATATGAGCGATAAAAGATATTTAAGTTATTGAACCGCCGTGTACGGAACCGTACGCACGGTGGTGTGAGAGGTCGACTAGTCAATTAATGACTAGTCTCCTACTCGATTACGATAAATTCATCAGTTCAATAAATATTACAAAACGCTTCTTTAACACAGATTTTATTTCAAATAGAATACAGTTCATTTAAGAAGCTGTTCAAGTGGTTGGAATCTTCTAATGGCTATGTTAGACTTTGAATTGTGAAAAAATACTTTATAAAAGGTGAATTAAATATGAATTTCAAGAAAAAAATCTGGATAAGTGCTTCGTTACTGGCTTTAATGAATTCTGGCCTAGCGGTTAGTGCCAATGAAATTACAGACGTTTGGCAAGCTCGTCAAGTAGAAGAAGTATTGGCAGAGATTGAATTCGATCAAGATAATAATTTATTATATACGATTAAATATGGAGATACATTAAGTGTTATTTCAGAAGCTTTAGCGGTTGATTTAAGCATATTAGCTGAAATCAATGATATTGCAAATATAGATTTAATCTTTCCAGAAACACTTTTAACGGCTTCGTATGGGACTAGTCTAAATCAAGAAGATGAATATATTGCTAGTCTAACGATTGAAACGCCTGAAGGAGAAGGTTTTGAAGTAAGTTTACCCGAAGAATTATCCGATACATTAACGGTTGAAGAACAAATCATTGTGGAAAATATAGATACACAAGCAGTAATTGAACCTACGGATGAAGTGGTCACTGAAGAAACCGTCGGTATCATTACTGAGGTTCCCGAATGGTCAACTGACAATATCATTGTTGGTGGAGCTCCTACTGATGAAATTGAAGAAATAGTCGTTGAAGAAGATTTGATTGTTGATGATACACCAGAAACCATTGAAATCATAGATGAGTCTGCGGTTGATATCGTTGAAGAAGTAGACGATTGGGTAGAAGAAGAAGTCATCGTTGAAACACCAACAGAAGTTGTTGAAGCTGAGGAACCTGCTGTCGATGAATTACCTGTCGAAGAAGAACAACCTGTTGTCGAAGAACAACCCGTTGTCGAAGAACAACCTGTTGTCGAAGAACAACCCGTTGTCGAAGAACAGCCTGTTGTAGAAGAAGAGCAACCCGTTGTCGAAGAACAGCCTGTTGTAGAAGAACAACCTGTTGTCGAAGAAGAGCAACCTGTGTATGAAGAAATCGTTCCTGAAGAGGAAATTATTGTTGAAGAACCTGTAACGGAACCAGCAACACCGCCATATGATCCAACCACAAATCCTCAAAATTCAGGATTATCATATTCGGCGGCTGCCTTTAAAGATCAAGTAGCCAGTGTTTATGGTGTCAATTCATTTAGTTCTTATCGTCCTGGTGACGGTGGTGACCATGGTCAAGGTTTAGCGGTTGATTTTATGGTACCTGTTGGATCTGATTTAGGGGATGCTATTGCAAATTATGCCATTAGCAATATGGGAGCAAATAATATTTCTTACGTTATTTGGGAACAACAAATTTATGGTTCTTGGAATCAATCATGGCAATGGATGGAAGACCGTGGTAGTTTAACAGCCAACCACTATGACCACGTACATGTATCTTTTAATTATTAAATAAAATATCTTTCAGAAAAACTACATTAAAGCATAAGGCTTTAGTGTAGTTTTTTTGTTTCCTTAAATATATTGGCTCAACTATTTTGTTTAAAACAAGTCATATTACTTAACAGATTAATGTCTATAAGCTATGATAAATAAAAGTCGCAAACGCTTAAACGCTCTGTGAACATACCCATTTTAAGGAGGAGCAGTATGGTTAATTTTTTAAAGAAAATACCCGCAGGTACATTTTTAGTTCCTTTGTTGTTAAGTGCCTTGCTTTACACTCTGTGGCCCAATTTATTTCGTATAGGTGGTGTAACTGAAGCCTTATTAGGCGGAACAAGTACTAACTTTATTATAGGCATGTTAACCTTTTGCTCGGGTCTAATGATTGATTTTTCTGAAATTGGTGCTTTATTCAAACGTCATGGTATTCTTGTTCTTGTAAAAATAGCGATTAGTTTTGCGGTTAGCTTATTATATATGAATATTTTTGGACAAGAAGGAATCTTTGGTATTAGCGCCTTAGCATTTACCGTTGGTATGTTTAGTATGAACCCAGCCGTCTATATTGCTTTAGTATCAGAATACGGGAAAAAACAAGATCAAGCTGCATTTGCCTTGACGGCTTTATTCAGTATTCCCGTCTTTCCCATGTTAACGTATGCCGTTGCAGGAAGTGGAGAAGTGGATTGGATGCCAATTGTTTCGACTTTTATCCCATTAATCATAGGTATCGTACTCGGGAATTTAGATAAAGACTTTAATTCTATTTTTGGAACAGGCGTTACCGTTTTGACACCTATCTTAGGTTGGAATTTAGGTCAATCCATGAATTTAGTTGAAGCCTTACAATCTGGCTTACCTGGCATAATTTTATGTCTCTTTTTCTACCTCTTGATGTCTCCCTTGTTCATCGTTGATTATAAAGTTTTGAAAAACGATGGAATTGTTGGATTATCCATGACAACAGCGGCAGGGTCGTCGACCGCCTTTCCTGCTGTAATTGCTGCTTCCAGTTCCGTATTAATGACCTATGTTCCATCAGCTGTTGCACAGCTTTTAACTTTAGCCATCATAACCATTGTTTTAACACCGATTATTACGCGCTACCACTATTCAAGAGTCTATCCTAATCATTAATACCTATCTCTAAAAAAAATTAACATTTATTTCTAATAAACGAATGCGAGGATACTTTGTGGTATTCAAGCCTTCGTTTGTTTTTTCAACCAGATGTTTGGTTGAAATAGTTATTCAGGAGATGCAATCAATTCTCAATATATGTTAATATATGTACAAACAATCTAATAGGAGTTTTTATACTATGTCATTAACCAAAACCAAGCACATCATCTTTACGTTTTTAGTTATTTTTTTAGTCGGAAGTCAAACCATTGAAGCAAGCAATCAAGCAAGTTCTTCAGATGTAGATGTTACTTCTACAGCCTCACCAGTTGAAGAAGTTGAACCTTTGCCCGTAAGTTCTGAGCCTTTGACGCGTACGGAATCCATGCTACATACAGCGGTTCAAATACAAATTTATCATGAAGGTCAAGAAGAAGCGATGCAAGCAGCGTTTGATTATATGGCTGAGATGGAACGAAATTTTTCAACTAACTTAGAAGGCTCAGATGTTTACCGCATTAATCAGGCAGCTGGTCAAGAATTTGTCCAAGTGAATCCGGAAACTTATGCCGTTATTGAAAGAGCTATTGAAATAGCTGAATTATCTGACGGGAAATTTGATATAACGATTGGAGCCATTACCAACTTATGGCAAATTGGTTCAGAAGATGCACGCGTTCCTTCCGATGAAGAAATTCAAGCGGCTTTAAGCAAAATTGATTATAAGAAAATAGCACTTGATCCGCAAAATCATGCGGTAATGCTTGAAGAAGAAGGTATGGTGATGGAGCTTGGCGGTATTTCCAAAGGCTATATCGGCGGCAGAATAGTAGACATTTTCAAACCGTATGGTATAACAACGGCCATTATTAATTTAGGGGGTAATGTTGTTGTGATGGGTAACTCTCCAACCAATGAAACAGGGTGGAATGTGGGGGTCCAAGACCCAGATAAATCACGCGGATCTATTGTTGGTACGCAAAGAGTGATTGATGGTGCGGTGGTTACCTCTGGCATTTATGAAAGATACCTTGAGCAAGATGGACACCTTTATCATCATATAATGGATCCTGAAACAGGCTATCCTTTGGATAATGAAATTAGTGGTGTGACAGTATTTGCTGAGACATCTTTTGATGGGGATTCTTATTCAACAGCTTTATTCTTATTTGGTATCGAAGATGGAATTCAATTTGTTGAGCAAACAGACGGAATTGAAGCGGTCTTCATTGACAAGGATAAAGGGGTACATTTAACGTCGGGATTAAAAGATACGTTTGAATTGACCAATGAAGAGTATCATATTGTCGACTAGCAGTGATATGTATTAAAAAAGAAAAACCGAGCTTTCCCAATTGAGGGTTAAGCTCGGTTTTTTTATAAAGGCAGTATTAAGGGGTCTTCTTCCATTTCACCTTGGATTTCAATGACTAAGCCGTGGGGCAAACAAATAGCGGTTTGGCCAGGGTTTTGAATCCATCCTGTTCGAACACCAATTTGATCGGGACTATTATCTTCTTTAATCCGAATTTGATCACCTTGTTTTTGAATGATATTATACTGTCCCGTATTAGGGTAGTAGGTTTTTTCAAAATCTTCGGTGTCTTCCCCTAAAACAAAACGATCCACTTCTTGACCATTTATTTTGATTAAAGCGACAATGGCATGTTCGTCAGTATTTTTTGAATAAATAGCTGCCGTTACGATATTAGGTAAAAAAGAAATAAAAATACACAAAACAATGATGATGTAATCAAAAGGTTTCATTTGTTTTAATACTGATCTCATATTGCCTCCTTTGAGGTAATTACCCTGTTAGTCATAGTTTTTATTTAATAAAAAGATGGGGAATCACTCGTTATCCTCTATTGTAATAAATTTCAGCATTTTTTTCTAGCAATTTAATAGAAAATTTGATAATATAAGGAATGTGCGAAAATCACTATTGTTAGCAACGTAATTTATATAAAGGAGAATTTAATCGCAATGAGTTTAAATGCAGAATTAAGAACAGCTACTGGATCAAGTGCATCCCGTCATGCTCGTAAAGAAGGAAAAATCCCTACATCACTATATGGTAAAACAGTTGAACCTGTTTCACTATTAATTAATCGTGCTGATTTTGAAGCTTTATTAAAAGCAGAAGGAATTAACGCCGTTTTTGATTTGAATTATGATAACAAAGTTCAAAAAGTATGGATTAAAAGTTATGAACGTGCATCATTAAAAGATGAAGTTTATAGTTTAGATTTAGAAGCTATTTCAGCTGACCAAAAATTAACTGTTGAAATTCCATTACGTCTTGTAAATCCTGAAACGGTTCAAGAAGGTATTGTTGAATTAGTTGTTAATGCTGTTACAGTTGAAACAACACCAGATGATATTCCTAGCCATTTTGAATATGATGTGACAGGTATGGTGATTGGTGATACACGTGTCGTTTCTGATTTAGAAGTTCCTGCAGGTGTTGTTGTTTTAGATGACCCTGAAATGACTATTATTACCGTTTCTGCACCAACTGAAGAACCAGTTGAAACGGATGAAGAAGAAGCAGAACCAGAAGTAATTGGTGAAGCAGACGCTGAGTAATTTACTTTACGTTTAATCCAGTAACAATAGCGAAAATACGCTGTTGTTACTGGCTTTTTTGTTTCATTGTTTTATGGTTCATGAATATTGGTTAATATGGTAAAATGATAATAAAACATTGGAGGGTGAATGAGTTGAAAGCAACAGCTGAATTTAAAGAGCGGGTTATCCAAGCGGCTAAAGAAATTGGCATTGATAAAATTGGTTTTGCTTCAGCTGAACCTTTTGATCATATGGAAGCATCCCTTAAAGCGCAAAAGGCTGCCGGGCATACGACGGGATTTGAGCACCCCATTATCGAAGAACGTATTTATCCTGAACGCATTTTTAAACAACCAAAAACAATTATCGCGATTGCTTTAGCGTATCCGAGTCAACTAAAAGATCCTTTGCCACAAGCAAAAGGGGAGCGAAGAGGCTTCTTTTCAAGAGCTTCTTGGGGAATAGATTATCATGATGTCTTAAGACAACATATGAATCAATTAGTTGAAGTCTTACAGGCTGAATTTGCCGAGGCACATTTTAAACCGATGGTTGATACAGGTGAATTAATGGATGTTGCGACTGCACAACGTGCTGGCTTAGGGTTTATTGGGCGGAATGGCTTGTTAATTACCGAAGAATTTGGGTCATATGTCTATTTAGGCGAGATTATAACCGATATTGAGTTTGAGACTGATGAAGCAGTTCCTTTTGGATGTGGGGATTGTTATCGCTGTGTGGAGGCTTGTCCTACCGACGCCTTATTAGGTGATGGCCGATTAAACGGTCAACGGTGTTTATCCTATCAGACCCAAACAAAAGGCTATATGCCCCAAGAATATCGGCGTAAAATAACACATGTGATTTATGGCTGTGATATTTGTCAGTTGGTATGCCCTTATAATCAAGGTAAAGATTTCCATTTACACCCAGAAATGGAGCCTGACCCAGAAGCGGTTCAGCCTTTATTAAAACCCATGCTACAAATGTCAAATCGTGAATTTAAAAACCAATTTGGGCATATGGCTGGATCTTGGCGTGGGAAGAAACCTTTACAGCGAAATGCCATAATAGCTTTAGCCAATTTTCGTGATCAAACAGCCTTACCTCAATTAATTGAGCTGTTAGAAAAAGATCCGCGACCAATGATTCGTGGAACAGCAGCCTGGGCAATTGGTCAAATTCAACGATATTATAATGCTGTTTTAGTTGAATGTGTGGCCGAGCAATTGGCTAAAGAAACCGAAGCTGAGACAATTGAAGAGATGGAAAAAGCCTTAGAAACGCTTAAAAACAAACGACTTCCACGGGCTAATCGTTAAGAAAAAGAAGGAATTTTATGAGAAACCATATTGTTTTGTATGAACCTTTAATGCCGGCTAATACGGGTAACATCGCCCGTACATGTGCAGCAACCAACACGGCATTACATTTGATTGAACCTTTAGGTTTTAGTACAGATGACAAAATGTTAAAACGAGCGGGCTTGGATTATTGGCATCATGTGGATATAACTTACCATGCGTCATTGGATGCCTTTTTAGAAACTATTCAAGAAAGTCCTCTATATCTTATTAGTAAGTTTGCCCCACAAATATATAGTGAGGCAAATTTAGCCGCTGACCACATTACGGATCAGTATTTTATTTTTGGAAAAGAAACGACCGGCTTACCGATTGAATTTATGGAAACTTATAAAGACCGTTGTTTACGTATTCCGATGAATGATGAGCATGTAAGGTCACTGAACTTATCCAATACGGCTAATATTATTATTTTTGAGGCTTTAAGACAACAAAATTTCCAAGGTTTAGAAAAAGTTCATCATTATGATGATACTGAAAAAGCCAATCAATTAAATTGGTAAATGGCTATTTGGTTGACAAAGGAATTTAATCTTTTATAATACAAGTTAAGAATGAATAGTAGCTGAAGCGTTTGTTTAGAGAGATGATGGTTGGTGCAAATCATTTAAATTAATCAGTGAATCCCCATTTTATGTAGCCTATGAAAACTTTTTTGATTAAATAGTGCCGGTGTCCCCGTTATCGATATAGAGTGTAGACATTTATTTAGAATGTTTAAAATCGGGTGGTACCGCGAAAAAGAGCCTTTCGTCCCAAAAAGACGTAGGGCTCTTTTTATATTTTAGGAGGGAAAATTATGTTAGATCGTAAATTGTTGAGAGATGAATTTGAAAAAACGGCTGATATTTTGGCAACGCGCGGAGTAAAACGCGAAACCTTAGATGAATATCGTCAATTGGATCAAGAACGTCGTGACTTAATTTTGAAAACCGAGCAAGCTAAACAATATCGTAATACCACTTCGCAGGAAATAGCCCAGCTGAAACGCAACAAAGAAAATGCAGATGCAAAGATTCAGGAAATGCAAACGGTAGGGGATACGATTGCTCAACTTGACAAAGAATTAGCTCAAGTAACCGAACAACTTGAAAGCATTGAATTTGTGTTACCAAATATACCCAATGCAGATGTGCCCGTTGGTGAAGATGAAGAAGCCAATGTTGAGAATAGACGTTGGGGACAACCGACTCAATTTGATTTTGAGCCACTTAATCACTGGGATATTGCAGAAAAACTTGATATTTTAGATTTTGAACGGGGTGCAAAAGTTGCTGGCAGTCGCTTTGTCTATTATAAAGGCTTAGGTGCGCGTTTAGAACGTGCTTTATATAACTTTATGTTGGATAGACATACCCAAAATCATGGGTATACGGAAATGCTACCGCCTTATATTGTCAATGACCAAGCAATGTTTGGAACAGGTCAATATCCTAAGTTCAAAGAGGATGCTTTCCAATTAACAGACGAACGTCATTTTTCATTAATCCCAACGGCTGAAGTTCCATTAACCAATTATTATGCTGATGAAATACTTAATCATGAAGATTTACCGATTAAATTTACTGCTCTGTCACCGTCATTTCGTTCTGAAGCTGGAAGTGCTGGACGGGATACTCGTGGTCTTATTCGCTTACATCAATTTAATAAAGTTGAAATGGTGAAGTTTGCCCATCCAGACCACTCATATGAAGAACTGGAACTAATGACGCAAGATGCAGAGGATATTTTACAAGCTTTAGAATTGCCTTATCGCGTCATCACCTTATCGACTGGAGATATGGGCTTATCAGCTGCAAAAACCTATGATTTGGAAGTATGGGTACCTGGGCAAAATACCTATCGTGAAATCTCTTCTTGTTCTAACTGTGAAGCTTTTCAAGCTAGACGAGCCAAAATTCGTTTCAGAAACGAAGAAGGTAAAACAGAATATGTTCATACATTAAATGGTTCTGGTTTAGCTGTAGGACGAACGGTTGTCGCTGTTTTAGAAAATTATCAACAGGCTGATGGGAGTGTAAAAATACCAACGGTCTTAGTTCCGTACATGAATGGTGTGACAGAAATTAAATCACCGGAAAACAATTAATTTTCTGGCTATTACCATGCCACATATTTGAATGAGAAAAAATTAATAATAAAAACAATTTTCACAGAATTATGATGGCATCCATCATAAAGAAAATGTTTACATTAAGGGGAAAACAGCATTGTTAGTAGTACAATGTTGTTTTTTCGTTTTTTAATATATTGATTGTAATTTAGATAATAATATTAATATTTCAATATAAAACTACAACAAAATAAAATTGCCTCACTTTATTGAATTTTTTTGACGTTTTAACCTGAAATATACTAAAAAATTTGATATAATAAAACAATGAGTAATAGAGGAGGTGAGACAGTGGCCAAAACAACAATGCAGGTTGTTGAATCAATTGAAAATCAAGCTCTTGAAATTGAGGCAGATTATGACAGACAGATTGAAGCCGTTGAACAATCTTATAAGCAACAATTAGAGGATCAAAAGAAAGCTTTAGAATCTTCGCGAGATTAAAAATTAGCTGAATTAGAGGACTCCTTAAAGGAGCGACTTGACCATGCCGAACAAGAGTTAGAAAGAGTATTAAACCGTGATCAAGAACGCATTAATCATGCACTTGAATCATCAAAAACGGACTACGTTCCACAAATTATTAAAGAGGTGGTGAAGCGATATGGCAATTAGTTCTATGAACAAAGTAACACTTCTAACCCCTGAAAATTTAGTTGATGACCTATTGACAGAACTTCAAGGAATGCAACAAATTGAAATTATAAATTTAAATGATCAAGATCCTTGGGATAAGTTAGATGACACAACTGAAGACATGTTAGATGAGTACGAAGAAAAATCTCAATCAATGACAGAACAAAGAGTGATGGATGACTTAGAAAATCGTCTTCATCAAATTGAGCGGGCTATTGAATTAGCCAACCGATTTGCAGAAAAACCTTCTTTGATGAAAACGTTAAAAAACGGGAAACCTGAAGTGAGTTTTAAGCAAATTCAAAACCATGGTGAACAATTTAATGAAGATGAAATAGTAAACCATACCATTCAATTAGTTGAACGCCTAGACGAATTAGAAATTTTGATTGACGAGACGCGTGATCAAGTCAATGATTTAGAAAAATGGAAAAAATTAGAAATCACACCTAATAAGCTAAATAGTTTTAGTTATGTTAATGGTGTTGTTGGTAGGGTGCCAAGCACCAATGAAGATAGTTTTATCAACTATTTAAAAGAAAACGATAATTATTTTTATGAAGTTGTCTTTATTGACGATAATGACTATGGTGTGGTCGTTTTTAGTTACAATAAGGAAAACAGACAAATTTTAAATGATTTGAAACCTTATCAATTCCTCCCCTTTAAATATACCTCCGATATGTTACCAAAAGACCAGCTTGATGAATGGAACCAAACGATAGAAGGTAAGCGCCCAATAGTGAGGTATCTTCTTAAATTTACTCCGATTTAGTATGATTAATTCATCAAACAAAAGGAGTGACAATAATAATGATTGACTTTACAATTCCTGAAACACTTTATCTCATGCCTCGTTATTCGCCAGCTAACCAAGATCGCCAACGTCTATGCACTTTGATTCAATCTAGTTCTGCTTTTAAACCTGATCATACCGCAGCCTATCTTTTTTGTAATTCTCGAAGAAACATTCTGCGAATCATCTATTGGGACGGTTTTAGATTTACTGACTTAGTTTATCGATTGGAACGAGGGGGATTCGTTTGGCCATACACCGAACCGAAATTTATGGAAATTTCTCTTCAACAATTAGAACGTCTTTTACGAGGTGATACCTTGAACCCGCCTTTAGAAACCTCTTATATTTTCAACAAATAATCGCTATATTTTTAGTGAATAATCGCTAAATTTACTAGTAAATATATTCGGTATATGGTATAATGAGCCTAACGAAAAGAGGTGATAGACATGACCGAAAACGAACTTATTGGACTAGAAATTTCAGAAATTTTAGAAAAATTTAACCAATTAGAATCCGAACTTGAAGCTGCGAATATAAAGATTGAACTCATGCGTCAAGACCTCGCAACCTATCAAATAATGACTTATAGCCCTCGAAGAGAAACGATGATTTCGGAAGGACAAACGAATCTCTTCACGGATCCTTCCGAAGATATCTCGGAAGTTATCTCTCATGAGGAATATTCTAAACCAGAGCCCCCAGTTGTAGAAAAATCTGAAAAAAAAACAACAAAAGGCTCCAAGCCGCGCGAAAAATCCGTCGGAAGAAAAGATGAGATTCTCAATCAGTATGTTCAAGAAGATGTCTATCATTACTTACCTGATGAAGAACAAGTCTGTCATGATTGTCACCATCCATTAAAATTAATTGGTCCAGCTCAAGTACAACAAGAACTTGTGTTTGTTCCTGCTCATTTCAAATGTGTTAATCATCATCAAATGAGCTATAAGTGTGACCACTGCTCATCACAAGCGGATAAAGATCAATTTGTAAAATCTGAACTCCCTTCACTTCCTTTTGTGAATAGCTTTGGGTCGGCTTCTGTCGTTGCAGAGACGATTTATCAAAAATATGAATTAAAAGTACCAGCTTACCGCCAAGAAAACCATTGGAGAAAATTGTTATTACCTTTATCACGAACCACTATTTGTCGTTGGCATATTAAAGCCTGTGAGTATTATTTAGGCTTTATTTATCGAGCACTCCATGATGAAATACTCATGCATGATATTGCGCATATGGATGAGACCACCTTCCGTGTCCTAGAAAGTGACAAGCAACAAACTTTTTATTGGATACTTCAAAGCTCGCAACATCATGACCATAAAGTCGTGTATTTCTCCCACCAAGATGGGCGTGGAAGTGATAAGTTTAAGGAAGTCATTGGTAGCTTCGAAGGGACGATACACTGTGATATGTATGCGGTCTATCGCAGTGCTGATGAGTCAACCGAGAACCTAGAGTTGGCAGGTTGTTGGGCACATCTAAGGCGAAAATTCTTTGAAGCGAGTAGAGTTTCCAAAGGATTACCTAAGACAACAGCCGATGAGATTCTCACTATGATAAATACTATCTTTAGAAAGGAACGTGAATGGAAAGAGTTATCCATTGAGGAACGATTTAAGAAAAGGCAATTCATTCTTAAACGATTAATGGACAATCTCTTCAACTACATTGATCAGTGTGCTGCCAACACCATCCTGAAAGACAAACTGAGTAAAGCGTTTAGTTATGCCAAAGAGTATAAAGCGTATTTCTACAACGTTTTAAAGGATGGGCGCTTAGAGCTTAGTAATAATGCAGCAGAACGCTCCATACGCACTGTAGTGATGGGACGAAATAATTATAAATTTGCGGCTACTTTTAACGGTGCTCAAGCAGGTGCAGTTATTCTCTCACTGATTGAGACAGCTAAATTACATGGTTTAGACGCAAAACAATACATTCAGTATCTTCTGACACACCTACCGAATGAGAGTGATTTAGCGACAGCTAAATTAGATCAATATATGCCTTGGTCTAATGAAATCAAAGAAGCCTGTTCTGCACAAACGGTGATTGGTGATGTCGTTGAAGAAAAAACAGCCTAATATGTTAAACTAACCTAGAATTTCTTCTGTCTGGGTTAGTTTAGCATGTTTATTTTTTTATGGATAGATACCTCACTATTGGGCGCTTACGATAGAAGATGCGAAAACTGAACGTAAAGAAATCGTTAGCACCTTAAAAGCTTATCAATCGACCCTTGACGAATTAAAATTACAATATGAATATGTGAATAATTTATCTACCCGTGAACAAGCGAAATTTGCTTTAAAACGAGCAGATAATTTAGTTACAATTGAAGGTTGGATTGAAGAAGAAAATGGGTCACAATTTCTACAAACAATCAAAAATAAGTTTGATGAGTTAATCGTCGCAAAAGTTCATCCATTAAATCAAAATGATTATAAAACGGTACCTACAAAATTGAAAAACAAAGCGATTGTTAAACCGTATGAAATGATTACGACGATGTACGGGCTACCTAATTATAAAGAAGTCGATCCAACACCTTTTGTTATGCCCTTTTATTGGTTATTTTTCGGCATGATGTTAGGCGATTTAGGTTATGGTTTGGTGTTGGTAGTAGCAGCCTTGATACCTTTAAAAACCTTTAAGTTAACGGAAAGTACAAAAGATACCTTAAAACTTGTTTTTAGTTTAGGTTTATCAGGGGTTGTCTGGGGAGCTATATATGGTTCATTCTTTGGTTTTACGATTGAATGGATGCAACTCATTGATTTACAATCATCCGTTATGGAAGTCATGGTACTATCATTAGCTATTGGTATGGTACATATGGGCATCGCATTTGGAATAAATACCTACCTACAAATAAAAGATAAAAACTATGCGAAAGCCTATGCTGATGGTTTGCATTGGATTATTGTTTTAATCGGAATTGCTGTGGCAGCGCTTGGGTTCCTATTCCCTAGTTTAAGTGCCTTAACGAATGTTGGTCTAGGTATGATTCTCCTAAGTTTTATTGGCATGATTATCGCAAATATAATCGACGCTAAAGGTATATCAGGACTTGGAACTAGCTTACTGGGCTTTTTAAATGCTGTTAGTTACTTTGGAGATATTATTAGTTATTCACGTTTGATGGCTTTAGGTTTGTCGGGTATTAGTATTGGAGCGGCTTTTAATATTATCGTAGGTCAAATTCCCTTTATTGGGCGTGTGACGCTGGGTGTTGTGCTTTTCATTGTTTTACATTTATTTAATATGTTCCTTTCTTTATTAACGGGTGGTGTTCACAGTTTGCGTTTAATCTTCGTTGAATTCTTTGGTAAGTTTTACACAGGCAATGGACGACCATTCAAACCCTTACAAATAAATGAAAAATATGTCTCTATTAAGAAAAATCAAGAAGTGAAGGAGTAAAATTAATGAACTTTTTTATGGAAAATGGTGGAATGATACTGGCTGGAATAGGTGTGTTTTTAGCTGTAGCACTTTGTGGGATAGCTTCTGCTAGAGGATTAGGTGTTGTTGGTCAATCCGCAGCCGCTTTAATCAAAGAAGAACCGGAAAAATTTGCTCAAGCATTAATCTTGCAACTAATGCCTGCTTCACAAGGCTTATATGGCTTCGTTATTGGCTTTATGATTTTATTGCAGATGGAACCAGGTATGAGTCTAGCATCCGGATTTAATTTACTCATTGCGTCACTACCTATTGCTGTTGTTGGCTATTTCTCAGCGGGTGATCAAGCTAAAGTGGCAGTAGCTTCGATGGGAATTTTAGCTAAACGTCCTGAAGAAAACTCTAAAGGTATTATTCTAGCTTCAATGGTAGAAATGTATGCCATCTTAGCCTTTGTAACATCATTCTTATTGATTTAATGCGGTATTTATTTGGATTGAGAAATACATGGAAGGAGCGATAAAATGTCAGAACTATCTCGCTTAGAAGAGTCTGTCATTCGGCAAGCGCATAAAAAAGGCCAGTTGAAGTTAGAACAAGCAGAAGCCGAAGCTCAAAAGCAATTTAAAAAAGATCAACGTGAATTCAATGACGAATTTGCCTATGAAGAAGAACTCGCGCTTGAAGCGCTGAAACATAAATATGAGCATCAAATTCAACAAGTTGAAAATCGTCGTCGTCAATCTTCGTTAATTGGGAAACAAAAATTAATTATCGGAATGTTTGACCAAGCCGTTGAAGAAATGAATCAGTGGCCAAAAGAAACACATCTAAAATTTATCAATCAAGTTTTAGAATTGTATCATGATAATTATTTACGCATTCAATTTGGTGAGTACACCTTAAAACACTTAGAAGACCAAGATTTAGAAACTTTGAAGAAAGACTTCAATAAAATCAAAATCAATAGTCATCCGATAGATAAACAAGGTGGCTTTATTATTTCGATTGGTCGTGTGGATTACAATTACATTTATGCCAAATTAGTCGAAGCAACACGTCATGATTTAAGTGCCGAAATCGCTAAACGTGTTTTTAGTGAAACGTAGGTGATTGTGGTGAGTAAAGTTGATTACAGTCAAATAAATACGTTGATTGATGTGCGTTCAGCTTCATTGTTAACTCAACAAGATTTTGAGCAATTATTAGTCAGTCCTTCAGCTCAAACGAGTTTACGTGTCTTAGAAAATACACGCTATTACTTTAAAGCAGATGACTTAAATGACTTAGATAAAATTGAAGAGCGTTTAACCGATAATCTCGTTGAAAATTATCGGTTTGCTATTAGTGAAGGACCCAACCGTTCTATCGTTGAAGTTTTTGGAGCCAAGTATATTTATCATAATTTAAAAGTGATTTTTAAGAATTTAGTCTTGAATCAAGATAATGAAGATTTGTTAATTACGATTGGTCGATTCTCAATTGATGAATTGTATCATATTATTCAAACGAGTGAATCAAGTGTTATCCCCAACCAAATTATTGAGCGTGTTAAACAAATTAGGGCGGATTATGATACGTATCAAGATATTAAAGTGGTCAATTTAGGTTTAGATATGGCCTATTTTGATCATTTAGATGATATTCGAAAAAAGGAAGAAAATCCAATTGTTGATGCTGTTATAACGGCTTTGATTGATTTTTATAATGTCATTACCGTTTATCGTGGCACACAATTAGGCAAACCACGTAGTTTTATGTTTGAAATGTTATCGGATAAAGGCACTGTAGCAATTAGCGATTTGCTTCAAATGATTTCAGATAATCAATTAGCTTCATGGTTTGAATCCATTAATCAATTACCTTATGTAAAAACATTTGATGCCTATATTGAAAAAATGAACGAGGGTACGATTCAAGCTTATGATCTAGAGCGAATGGAAACCGAATATATTTATCAATTGCTTAAAGAAGAGCTGTTGAATCCCAATGATGTGGTACCTTTGTTGTTTTATTTGTACCGTAAAGAAATGGAAATTACAAATCTACGTTTAATATTAAACGGAAGAGTTAGTGGGCTTCCGATTGAAAAAATTAAAGAAAGGATGCGTCCCGTCTATGAGTGAAAATGATTATCGTATTGCTGTTGTTGGAAATCGTGATGCCATCCTTCCCTTTAAAATGTTAGGTTTTGATGCCTTTTCTACTACGAAGGCAAAAGAGGCTGCAGCTATTTTAAATGACTTAGCTGAAAAGAAATATGGTGTAATTTATATTACAGAAGATATTGCAGAACTTATTCCAGATACTATTCGCTATTTTGATTCTGTCATTACACCTGCAGTCATCCTTATTCCAACCCACAAAGAGGGTAATGGTTTAGGTATGGCACGTATCAGAGAAAATGTTGAGAAAGCTATTGGAGCAGATATTTTATAATGATGAATGAAGATAAAGGGGGGAGACATTTGAGCCAAGGGAGAGTTATTAAAGTATCCGGTCCATTAGTTGAAGCAGCTAATATGGAAGCGGCCAATATACGTGATATTGTTAAAGTTGGTAACATGCAATTAGTGGGTGAAATTATCCAAATGGAAAATGATGTTGCGGCTATTCAAGTATATGAAGAAACATCAGGACTTGGATTAAATGAACCAGTGGAAACAACAGGGCAACCATTGTCGGTTGAACTAGGACCAGGATTAATGTCTCAAATGTTTGATGGTATTCAAAGACCATTAAAGAAAATTGAAGAAGTGACCAAAAGTGAGTATTTAGCCAGAGGGATTAATGTACCTGTCTTAGATGAGGATGCGTTATGGCAATTAGAATCTAAAGTTTCAATAGGCGATTATGTTGAACCAGGCGATGTCATAGGTGTTGTCCAAGAAACAGCTATTGTTGAACATCGCATTATGGTACCTAAGGGGGTTTCAGGTACCATCAAAAGGATTGAGAGTGGCGAAAAGACTGTCAATGATATTGTTTACACGGTTGAACAAAAAGATGGCAGTGTGTTTGAAGGAACAATGAAGCAAAAATGGCCTGTTCGTCAAGGTCGCCCTTATAAACGTAAATTACTACCAACGAGCCCATTAGTCACTGGACAAAGAGTGATTGATACCTTTTTTCCTGTAGCTAAAGGGGGAGCAGCCGCCATCCCTGGTCCATTTGGCGCAGGGAAAACCGTGATTCAACATCAAATTGCAAAATATTCAGATGTTGATATTGTTGTTTATGTGGGTTGTGGTGAACGTGGTAATGAAATGACCGAAGTGTTAGAGGAATTTCCTAAATTAATTGATCCAAATACAGGTGAATCCTTGATGGAAAGAACGGTTCTGATTGCAAATACATCCAATATGCCGGTTGCCGCTCGTGAAGCATCCATTTACACAGGGATCACTATTGCGGAATACTATCGCGATATGGGGTATTCAGTGGCAATTATGGCCGATTCAACCTCTCGATGGGCAGAAGCGTTACGTGAAATGTCAGGACGACTTGAAGAAATGCCAGGTGACGAAGGTTATCCAGCTTACTTAGGTTCTCGGATTGCAGAATACTACGAAAGAGCAGGTTTAGTCGAAGTCATGGGGAATAGTGGTAAACAAGGTTCGGTAACGGCTATCAGTGCCGTATCGCCTCCAGGAGGAGATACCTCTGAACCTGTTACACAAAATACCTTACGCGTGGTAAAAGTATTTTGGGGATTGGATTCTAGCTTATCTCAGAAACGTCATTTTCCAGCGATTGACTGGTTAGAATCGTATTCATTGTATCAGGATGAAATTGGTGAAACAATTGATCAATCGAGAAATATCAATTGGTCAGAAATGGTAAATCGTGGTATGAGTATTCTACAACAAGAAAGTGACTTGCAAGAAATTGTTCAATTAGTAGGTGTTGAATCACTATCAGATAAAGATCGCATTACCATGATGACAGCACGCATGCTACGTGAAGACTATTTACAACAAAATGCCTATGACGATGTTGATACATACACATCTTTTGATAAGCAAGTCAGTATGTTAGAAAATATCTTACATTTTGATGAACAAGCCCGTCAAGCACAAGAATATGGTGCGACTTACACTGATATTGAAACAGGGACGAGTCAAGTAAGACATCGTATTGCTCGTAGTAAATACATTGCTGAAGAAGACCGTGAACAAATTGATCAAATAAAAGAAAGTATTGATATCGATATGCGTGAAATATTACAAAGTGGAGGGGGTAATTAAGATGGCAAGAATTATTGAATATCGCACCACCTCACAAGTAGAAGGGCCTTTAATGATTGTTAAAGGTGTTCAAGAGGCGCATTATAATGATTTGGTGGAAGTTGAGTTACAAACCGGTGAAGTGCGTCAAGGACAAGTTTTAGAACTCAGTGAAGATGCTGCTGTCGTCCAATTGTTTGAAGGTTCAAGTGGCATTAATGTCGCCAATACACGTGTCCGTTTCCAAGGGAAACCTTTGACTATCGATGTATCGGAAGATATGATTGGGCGCGTATTTGATGGCATGGGTAAAGTGATGGATGAAGGACCTGAGATTATCTCAGAAAAAGCGCTAGATATTGAAGGCGAAGCGATTAATCCTGTGTCTCGTATTTATCCAGATGAATTTATTCAAACAGGTATATCTACTATTGACCATTTAAACACACTCGTTCGTGGACAAAAATTACCTATTTTCTCTGGCTCAGGTTTACCCCATAAAGAATTAGCGGCTCAAATTGCCCGTCAAGCGACGGTTCTAAATTCGGATGAGAATTTTGCGGTTGTGTTTGCTGCGATGGGCGTAACCTTTGAGGAAGCTCAATTCTTTATGGATGATTTACGTGAATCAGGCGCATTGGAACGATCCGTGATGTTCATTAATTTAGCGGATGACCCTTCCATTGAACGCTTAGCAACACCTAAAATTGCATTAACGACCGCCGAGTATTTAGCCTTTGAAAAAGATATGCATGTATTAGTTATTATGACTGATATTACGAACTACTGTGAAGCTTTACGTGAAGTTTCAGCAGCCCGTCGTGAAGTTCCAGGCAGAAGGGGTTATCCAGGTTATTTATATACTAATTTAGCTAGTTTGTATGAACGTGCGGGACGTATTAATGGGAAAAAAGGGTCAGTCACACAATTACCTATCTTAACAATGCCAGAAGATGACATTACACATCCAATTCCGGATTTAACGGGCTATATTACAGAAGGGCAAATCATTCTATCTCGTGAATTGTACAATAATGGTTATCGTCCTCCCATTGATGTACTACCGTCATTATCACGTTTGAAAGATGATGGGATTGGCGAAGGTAAAACACGTGAAGACCATGCTCCAACAATGAATCAAGTATTTGCTGCCTATGCAGAAGGAAAACAAGCTAAAGAATTAGCGGCGGTGTTAGGGGAAGCAGCCCTATCGGATACCGACAAATTGTATGTTCAGTTCGCTGATCGATTCGAAAAAGAATATGTTAATCAAGGCTTCCATACGGAACGCTCTATTCAAGAGACATTGCATTTAGCGTGGGAATTATTAGATATTTTACCGCGAACAGAATTAAAACGTATCAAGGAATCGATGATTGATCAATATTTGCCGGATAAGGAGTGATGGCCAGTGGCTAAGCTAAATGTGAAACCAACCCGTGGTGAATTAAGTAAATTAAAAGAGCGTCTTACATTAGCCACGCGCGGACATAAACTGCTTAAAGATAAACGCGATGAACTAGTGCGCCAGTTTATTCTATTGATTAGGCAAAATAATGAATTGCGGCAAAAGGTAGAAGATAAGTTACAGCCAGTGATGCAAGAGTTTGTTTTAGCCAAAACACTTGAAGATGATCGTATGGTGAATGAGTTATTTTCAACGCCAACCAAAGAAGTCTCATTACGAATACGTGAAGATAACATCATGAGTGTCCGTGTTCCAAAACTGCATGTAAATATCACTGATTTAAATACCAAATCAGATAGTGATTATAGTTTTGTTTCTTCTAATAGTGGGATGGATGAAGCCATTATAGCTATCGAAGATTCGTTGCAAGATTTGTTAGATTTAGCTGAAATTGAGAAAACGTGTCAGTTAATGGCTAGTGAAATCGAGAAGACCCGTCGTAGAGTAAATGGCTTAGAATACCAAATCATACCTGATTTGGAAGAAACCATTTATTTCATTGAGATGAAATTAGAAGAAAATGAACGTGCTGCAACGACACGGATGATGAAGATTAAAGATCGGTGAGGGTTACAGGACTGTTCGCAAAAAATCCGAAGGGTTTAATCATAGTGGGCTTGCCCCCTAACATTAAACACTTCGGATTATTTTTCAGTTGCTTTAAAATTCTAACGATTAAATAAGAAATACAAAATAACGATGGAACCTAAAGCAATACGATAGTAACCAAAGGCTTTAAAGTCATTACGTTGAATATAATTAAGTAAGAATCGAATCGCAATAACGGAAACGATGAATGAAACCAACATACCAACAATCAAATAAATAAATTCGGCTTGGGTGAAATTAAAACCAAAATCAAAGAGTTTTAAAAAACTTGCCCCAAACATAACCGGAATACTCAAGAAAAAAGAAAATTCTGTAGCTATATAACGTGATGTTCCTAGTAATAGCGCCCCGATAATCGTTGAACCAGACCGTGATGTGCCAGGGATGATAGCTAAAGATTGAAAACACCCAATAAAGAAGGCTTTTCTAAAGGATAGTTCATCAAAGGTTTTAACGGTATATGAATGTTTAGCTGTTTGATTGTTTTCAACCCATATGAAGATAATACCGTAAGCAATCAGTGCTACTGCTACGACCCAAGGATTGTAGAAGTATTCATTAATATAATCATTTAAGGCAAAGCCAAAAACCATGACAGGGATACTAGCCACCGCTACTTTAAACCAAAGCATCCAGGTGCTTTTGCGTTCTTCTTTGGTTTTTTTGAATGAAAAAGGATTCAACTTGTTAAAATAGAGTAAAATAACTGCGAAAATGGAACCTAACTGAACTAATACGAAAAACATTTCTTTAAATTCGGCCGAGCTATTTAATGTAATAAATTCATCAACTAAAATCATATGCCCCGTACTGCTAATCGGTAACCATTCAGTAATTCCTTGCACAATTCCTAATATAACTATTTTAATTAATTCAATAATATCAATAGCATTTTGCATTTTTTCACCTCGCTAATTAGTAACAAACTTTATTATACACTATTAAATCCTTTAAAGCGTAAATATTTTATTAAATGGCGTGTGTATGGTATTATTTAACTATATTGTTAGAAATGAGGAGAAGAATCATGTTTAATTTTTTTAAAAAGAAAGAACAAGAACCAGTTAAATCTAAAGAAGTAACCTTATATGCACCAGCAGATGGTGAGTTAATCAAGATAGAAGAGGTTAATGATTTAGTTTTTGCTGAAAAAATGATGGGAGATGGCTTTGCTGTAAAACCAGCTAATGGCACGATTACGTCGCCAGTGGATGGCGAAGTAACAACGGTTTTTCCAACCCAACATGCCGTAGGGCTATTAAGTTCTTCGTTAGAAGTCTTACTTCACATGGGAATTGATACAGTTTCTCTAGATGGTAAACCATTTACTACACAAGTAAAAGAAAAACAAAAGTTAAGTCATAATGATGTCGTATCCAAAATGGACTTAGCCGCCGTGAAGGCAGAAGAAAAAGAGACGGACATCGTGGTTATCTTTACAAATGGTGATGAAGTGATAAAATCGTTTGAACTAACCAAAACAGGTATGGTCTCCAAAGGCGAGGAAGTCGGAAAAGTCTTCCTAAAATAAATACCACTGCAACAATTATGCTTGATTTTTCACCTTTTTGACGAATAAATAATAGAAGCAAAAGCCCACCAATCTCTAGATGAGTTTTGGTGGGCTTTTGAGTGTTAGAGTTATGCCAAAGCAATACAAACACATTCTGGGGCGTAGGTGGCGTTATCAATAAAGGATAGTTTACCTGTCTCTTGGTTACGATAAAAAACACTTAGGTGGTCACTGTCTTGGTGAGGAACTAATACATAATGCTCCGTTTGATCTAAAATAAAATCACGGGGGATTTGTCCGACCGTTCCAATTTTTTGAATTTCAGTTAATAAACCATTATCTTCATTAACTTCAAAGACCGTTAAAATATCATGGAAACGGGATGAGGCATATAGAAATTTTCCATCTTCAGTGATACGAATAGCAGCACCCGCTGCATCTGTACGATAGTCATTAGGGACGTTATCAAGTGTTTGGACTAAGGTGAATGATAAGTCATCATTTATTTGAAGGACATTGGTGGTATTATTTAATTCACCAATGATATAAACAATTGGTTTGGCTGGATGTAAGACCGCATGACGTGGGCCAGTTCCATCAGGCATTTTATATTCATAACTCAAGCTAAGTTTACCTTCATCATCGATGGCATATAAGGAAACAAAATCTGTGCCTAAATCACAGACGATAAGCGTATTTTGATTAGGAGTGAGTAAGCCCATGTGAATGTGTGCTTTTTCTTGATTCGGGTGAACGCTTGATCCAGTATGGACAATCTTTTGGATATGATGGAGTTGATCGTTTTCATCTAAATGATAAACATCTAATTCACCATCACCATAGTTTGAAACATACACTGTTTGACTGCTTTCTCGGTATGAAACATGGCAACCTGAACTTTTAGTAGCTAATAAGCGGCTAATTTCTTGCCAATTGTTATGCTCATCGCGACGAAAGGCAACAATACCAGAATTTTCTTCTCCAGCTCCTCTATGAATCGCAAACATGAGTGATTTATCACGCGATAAACCAACATATGTTGGAGAACCTATGTTGGCAATTAATGTTGGTTGGCTAAATTTGCCTTCAACCTCATCAAATTGAATCGTTTTTAATCCCTCATTTTCACGTCTTGTATATCCACCCAGAATATATTCTTGCATATGAACAATCCCTTCTTAGTTAAATGTAATAATATTATAACACATTTTACCATGGTCTTTCAGTATTTCACAGAAGTAAGTTTAGGCATGTTATCGTAAAATATGCTAAAATAAGCAGAATAGGAGAAAGAACGGGGTGGAAAAGTGAGTCAAAAATCTTCCGATGGAAAAAGACGTAAAAATAGTTGGTTTTGGGAACTGTTTTTAAACAACAAAATAGTAACCACACTCTTGATTATTTTACTAATCCTTATTATTATTTGGCTTTTTGGGCAAATTAGCCATTATTTTCAACCTTTAGGTGTAATCGTAAACTTATTGGCCTTTCCAGTTATTACCAGTGGTATATTATATTATTTATTTTCGCCTTTAGTAAATAAATTAAGTCTTAATGGTGTTAATAAAAAAGTTTCAGTGTTTGCGATATTTATTGGGATTGTTTTATTGGTAACCTGGGGTATTATTACCTTGATTCCAATTATTCGGGATCAAACCCAGAGTTTTATTAATAATCTGCCTAGCTATTATGATTCCATTAGCAACATGATTGCTAATTTTCCATTTAATTTTGGTTTATCGGATTCATTTGATGGTATTATTGAATATATTAACCAAATTGATATAACGAGTTTGACGGAGCGGCTTAATCCTCTTTTAACGTCGACGGTGGGGGGATTAGGGAATGTCATCGGTATTGTTGCCCAAATATTTACAGGTCTATTAACAATCCCGATTATATTGTATTATTTACTCGTTAGTGGTCATAAAATACCGACATTTATCTTGTATTACGTCCCCAACAAATACCGTCCAGCCGTCAGTCGGATGATGTATCAAGGTAATTATCAGATTTCGCAATATATTCGGGGGCAAATTTTGGTTGCCATTGCTGTAGGTGTTATGTTTGGGATTGGTTATTCGATTATTGGTTTAGATTATGGTGTTACCTTGGCCGTTTTAGCAGCCATTTTAAATGTGATACCTTATTTAGGCTCAATTATTGCTGTGATACCTGCATTAATTATTGGATTGCTTACATCCCCAACCATGTTAATTAAAGTAATTATTGTCATGATTATTGAACAAACGATTGAAGGTCGCTTTATTCAACCACAAATTTTAGGGAATAGTTTAAAAATACATCCGATTACAATTTTATTTATCTTACTTATTTCAGGTCGACTATTTGGTTTAAGTGGTGTAATATTAGGTGTTCCTGGGTATGCAGTGATTAAAGTAATCATCAGTGAGATTTATGAATGGTATCGTGAAAACTCGGATTTATATGATGATCCATATGTTCCACCTTTAGTTTCGGAAGTGGATAATGAATTAGCTGTGGATATGTCATCACCTGATGAGAAAGATACAGATGATTCGCAAAATCACTATTCACCTAATAATATTAGCTAGTTTAAGGATTAGAAAGTTGGTAGGTCATGTCTATATTTAATAAAAGCAAGCGTCGGTTAACTTTGATGGTCGTCTCAGTGTTTTTTTTAGCTGCCTGTGATGATTTAAGTGGTCAATATGAACAATTTATTCAAGAACAAGCAGCCGACAGTCATGAAACGATTGAATCAGTAGTTTCCGATAATTCAGAACATCTAATGAATGACGTAATTGATACACGTCTCGTCCCTGAATTTAATCAAGTAGAATCTGAATTACATACTTTAGAAGGTATAGAAATTGGCGAGACGTTATTTGCTTCAACGCAATCGCATAGTCAAAGTCAAGATGCTTTTGAAATAAATATCCGCACCTTTAAATTATTTGAAGTTGATTCCATCGATGAATCACTCCTCAAGGATTTTGGTTATAGTGAAGATGCTGCTGCTGTAGTTTTAATCCATGCAGCGATTACGAATACAACTAATGAGACATTTTATTTTCCCATTGAAGAATTACGGTTATCGTATCGAGATGCCCCTATGAGCTTTTTACCTAGCCAAACATTATACCCATCGGCTAGTGGGAATCTTAGTCAAATTCTGTTGCAAAATAATGGCGAAATTACAGCAGGTACCATGGTAGAAGGTTATGTGGTATATGGTTTAAACGCCTCTGCATTAGAAAGCATACAAGCAGCCGAAAGCTTCTATTTGAATGTCGTGCCACCAAGACAAAATGTGGACGAAATCGTTGGCTTAGGGGCTAATCTACTAGGTAACGAACTTCCTTTATTTTTACCAATAACAGACGAGGCAGAAGAAGAAATAAGTTTAAATAATACCTATATTCAAGATCGTCTAACCACAGAATGGTGGGGAACTAAAACCCTATTAGCCGCAGAAGATGTCAGTTTGACGGATTCTGATCAAGACGTTCATTATCAAGTTGAGAAAATTGAAGTAGCTGATTTTGAGCCTTTTGAAAATTATGTGGATGCCTTTCAAAATTTTAATTATGGTCAAGTCATTGTATCCGTTCAATACACCGTTGATAATCAATCGCAACATGCCATTTTACCGGTTGACGGGGATGCGAGTTTAGTGATTGGTGAGGATGAAATTAAAAGTGACTATGCCTTAATTAACCAATTATATGGTGAAGTATTACAACCCGGCGAATCGATGACAGTGATTAAAACTTTCGCTTTAGATAAAATGCGTTATTATGATGTGTGGCAAGGGATGAATTTTTACATCGCTATTAACACACCGATTGACGATAGCTACTTAGAAAATCAATCAGATGATGAAGTAGGTAATGAAAGCACTTCAACCGATGAATCCACTGATAGGTTAAATGAAAGTGTCGATGAGTTTTTACAGGAAGATACAAGCATCGTGGTTAATGATGGTTGGAATGATGAAGAAATGGACGGCTTTGAAGAGACATTAGACCTACTATTTGTTCAGTTCAGTTGGGAGCCGGTTTATCAACGTTATATTAATGATGACTTAGATATTGTTAGCCAACGCGATGAAGTGCCTAATTTAATGCTCGATGAAACACCAGATGACATAGAAGTGATAGAAGATACAGAAGAATAAGGGGGTATTCGTTTGGGAGCTATTGTTAATGCTTTAGCCATCATTGTTGGAGGTGGCATAGGGTTATTGGTTAATCGTGGGATTGCCCCGCGTTTTCATGAACGTATTATGCAAGGAATTGGCTTGTGTGTGTTGGTCATTGGAATTAGTGGCGCTATACAAGGTAATGACACCATTATAACCATTCTTTCCATGGTTATTGGGATTATTATTGGAGAAGCCTGCAATTTTGATCAAATGGTAATCAATTTAGCCAATAAGTTCGAAGCGAAAATTAATCCTAATGCGGATGGTCCTAGCTTATCCCAAGGCTTTGTGAGTGCTTTTTTACTCTTTTGTATTGGCTCAATGGTGATTGTTGGGTCGTTAGAAAGTGGGCTACAAGGTGATAATACAACCCTTTACACTAAAAGTTTAATGGATGGTATTTCATCTATTTTATTGGCTTCATCGCTTGGAGCGGGTGTTTTAGCTTCAAGTATTCCCGTATTGATTATTGAAGGGGGCTTAACCATTTTTGCCTCATTTCTTGAACCCGTTTTATCAGCTTATACAATCAACGAAATGATTGTTGTGGGTTCCATTCTATTAATCGGCTTAGGTCTAAATCTATTAAATATCACCAAGCTAAAGATTTTAAATTTCACACCCGCCATCTTTATCCCCATTATTTTTGGTCTGTTTTTAGGGTGAAAATAAGAGGGGTTAGCAAATTGATTAGAACAAGTTTTCCCAACGCCAAAATCCGGACGTTAAATAATATCACTATTATTTAACGTCCGGATTTTTCCGTTTTATTTTCCTAATCATTCATATGCCTGTCAAAATTTACGAAGCACTATTTTCTTTTTGTTGGATGGCTAAGTCTACCAGATGACGAGCTAGCCATTCGTTACGCACAAGTAAGGGACCATGGAAGTATGAGCCAAAGACATTGCGATAATGGACACCTTCGGTTTTATCTTGGCCATTGTTGCCATTGCCTTTTATGACCTTACCTAGCGGTTGCAAGGCATCGGTTAAGTAGGTAACACCATTGTGATTTTCAAAACCATAGTAGGTTTGTTGATTCACTTCGTCGAAAATCTCAATGTCACCGATGAAACGACTATCGATTTGTCGTTCAGTATAATGGGGCATAACCCCTAAACCAATAATTTTTTCTCCGATTGAGCTGACATAATATTGCCCTAATAACTGGAAACCCCCACAAATGGCTAACATAACCCCATCATTTTCAATGTAGCTTGTCATTTCTTTTTTGAACCGGCCGATATTTTCCGAAATAATTTTTTGCTCGAAATCTTGCCCACCACCAAAGAAAATGATGTCATAATCGTCAGCAATAAAATCATCCTCTAAACTTACAAGGCTTGTCTCGACTTGATAGCCTTTCTCACGGGCATAGTATTGAATCATGAGAAGATTCCCGTTGTCACCATAGGTATTCATTAAATTGCCATATAAATGGCATATACGAAGTGTTTGCATCTTGAATCTCCTTTACTTTAAGTAACCTTTGTCAATCAGCTTTGAACGTAGGTCTAACATGGCTGTATAGGTGGCTAAAATATGTACATATTCTGTATCACAATTTTCGATAGCCGAAATAATTTGATCCTCATCTATTTCCTCGATGGCTTCAGGCGCAATCCCAGCTACTTTCAAACGTAAGGTCATTTCACTGGCACGCATACCTGAGGTGTAGGCATGTTGAATCGGGTAAGTGGCTAGTTGTTCATAATTACCATCCCATATCCAACTAACATCTGTTCCATCAGCATATTGATTATTTAAAATAGCGGCTAAGGTAAAAGGATTTTCATCCAGGCCGATTAAATCGATTACTTGATTTAATCCAACGGGGTTTTTCACCAAATTCAATAATACTTTTTTACCTTTGACTTCAAAAAATTCTTGACGCCCAAAAACACGTTCTGCTTGTTTAAAGCCTGTTACAATATCATTGGCTGCTACGTCAAACAGGCGAGCAACACTAAAAGCAGCTAAAGCATTATAGATATTATACAGACCGGCTACAGGAATCGTTAATTGAGTGTTTTCGATGGTAAAGGTTGAATCGGTTAAGTTTAAGTCGTCGATTTGCGTGACGCTGTAATCCAGTTCTGGACGCTCTAGTCCGCAATGCTTACAATAATAGTGGCCTAAATTGGCATAGGTTAGTGAGTGATAATTTAGTATATGGTGACAATTCGGGCATAAAATACCATCTGTATTATAATGGGGTGTGACATCATGGGGTTCTTCATGGTCGAAGCCGAAGTATTTTTTCGGATTAGGTAATTCGACCGATTGGAAAATGGGTGAATCACCATTAGCTAAAACAGTCGCTGTCGGTGTCATTTTAGCTGCATCAGCCATTAATTTATAAATGGAATAAATCTCACCATATCGATCCATTTGATCGCGGAAAACATTCGTATGAACATAAAATTTTGGTTGTAGATATTTCACGACATGTTTTAATGAACCTTCATCCACTTCAAGTACGGCTACTCCGCGTTCATTTTTTGGTAGTTTGGGTGCTGCAAGAAAGGTACTGATGATTCCTTGTTGCATATTTGAACCGGTTGGATTGGTTAAAACATGAGGGTATTTTTGTTTGAGGGCATGGACCGTAAGAGCCGTTGTCATTGTTTTACCATTTGTCCCCGTGATAATAATGACATCATAGGCATCCGCTAAGGACGCTAAAATATCTGGGTCAATCGTTACGGCAATTTTCCCTGGCAGGCTACTACCACCACGCGTAAAAGTGGTTAACCCCCAACCAGCAAACCGGCCAATCGTTTTGGCAAAAGAACTTCGTATGGTCATGTATTTGTCTCCTTCTCAAGCAGATATAAAATTTATCATTGCATTTGACTTTTCTATTTTAACAATTGAAGTGAAATTTGCAAAGTTAGCAAAGATATTTATTAAAAAACAAAGAAGTTAAGTTAATAATATATACTATATCAAAAAATAAGTTATATTAGGTATAATATGATGATTAAGGAGGGATATTATGAAAATTGCCATTGCTGGTTCAGGTGCATTGGGTTCAAGTTTTGGTTTTATGTTGCAAAAGGGTGGGCATGATGTCACGCTCATGGATTACTGGGATGAGCAGATTCAAACGATTCGTGAACACGGCTTAACAGCAAATGTCAATGGTGTGATTGAGACGATTAGGATTCCCATTGATAAACCTGAAAATATTCAAGATAGCTTTGATGTTGTCTTTATGTTTACTAAATCAATGGGCCTTAGACACATGCTTAAAGCTATAGCCCATACGCTAACCGTAGATACCAAGATTGTTTGCTTGTTAAATGGTTTAGGCCATGCGAAAACGATAGCTGAATATATTCCAACTAAAAATATTATTATGGGAACAACGGTATGGACAGCCGGTTTGGATGCGCCAGGCAAGGTGCATTTAATGGGTCATGGTCCGGTTGAGATTCAGGAATCAGATCCTAGTGGTAAAAGTGAAACCCTGGCGATTGTTAAAGTGTTGCAGGATTGTGGCCTAAATGGGGTCTATAGTGAAGATGTTCATTTTACGACTTGGCGGAAAGCTTGTGTGAATGGAACCATGAATTCATTATCCGCTATTTTAGATGCTAATATTGAAGAGCTTTTTTCAAGTACACAAACCCATGCCATGGTAAAAGAAATTGTCAAAGAATTTGCTGCAGCGGCAGAAATTGATGGGGTTGATTTAAATGTGGATGAAATTGTCGATTATATCAATCAAGCGTCAGTCAATTTAGGCTCACATTATCCTTCAATGCATCAAGACATTTCCAATCGTCGCTTTACTGAAATTGATTTTCTTAATGGGACAGTGGCAAAAATGTGTGAAGACAACAACATCCCAGCTCCATACTGCCGTCTAATCACTCAACTCATTCATGCTAAAGAAGAAATATTAGGTGTGAAATAGTTTTAAAGTTTTACTATTAAAAATATGTAGTTTGAATTCAGTTTGATTTCTCACATTCCTCTCTCATTGTAAGAATCATTCATTGACTCTGACTCAAAATTATTCTAATATGAGTAGTTGAAAGAATATTAGAAGGTGAAAGGTGAGAATGAATGGCACAGTTTTATTTTAAATATGGGGCAATGAACAGTGGGAAATCCATTGAAATTATTAAAGTGGCTCATAACTATGAAGAGCAAAATAAACCCGTAGCAATTTTTACCAGTGCCCTTGATGATCGGACGACGGTTGGATTGGTTGCTAGCCGGATTGGTTTTCAAAGAGAGGCGCAGGCTGTCAAAGAAGAAACGGATTTATTTGAAGCGGTCAAAGCCATTCAACCGAAACCCTTTTGTATATTAGTTGACGAAGCCCAATTTTTAACGAAACAGCACATTATACAATTATCACATGTCGTCGATGATTTAGATATTCCCGTGATGGCTTTTGGTCTAAAAAATGATTTTATGAACGAATTATTTGAAGGGTCTAAATATCTATTGCTTTATGCGGATAAAATCGAGGAAATTAAAACAATATGCTGGTTTTGTCATAAAAAAGCAACCATGAATCTACGGTTTCACGAAGGGCAACCTGTTTATCATGGGGAGCAAATCCAAATTGGTGGGAATGAGTCTTATTTGCCCGTATGCCGTAAATGCTATCATCATCCGGGAAAAATTGTAGAGTAGCAGTGAGATTTATTAAGTGAGGAGTATTAGATGTTTGATCAATTAGATAGTTTGATTTTTCGTTTTGATGAAATTCATGAACTTTTAAGTGATCCGAGTGTGATTTCAGACACTAATCGTTTACGTGATTTGACGATTGAAGAAGCGGATTTAAGACCAAAAGTTGAAAAAATTAAACGTTATAAACAAGTAGAAACAGAAATAGATGAAACGGAAGAGATGCTAGATGAAGGTCTCGATCCGGAAATGACTGACTTAGCTAAGACGGAGCTCAGTGATTTAAAAACAGAACGTCAACAATTAGAAGATGATATCCGTATTATGATGTTACCAGAAGACCCTAATGATGGGAAAAATATTATTATGGAAATTCGGGGAGCCGCCGGTGGGGATGAGGCTCAATTATTCGCCGGTGATTTGTTAAATATGTATACCCATTATGCCGAAAGCCAAGGTTGGCGCGTCGAAATATTGGATGCTAATATTACCGGTATTGGTGGCTATAAAGAAGTTTCTTTAATGATTACAGGCGATAAAGTGTATAGTAAGCTTAAATTTGAAAATGGCTCGCACCGTGTGCAACGCGTTCCAGAAACCGAATCACAAGGGCGCGTACATACGTCAACGGCTACGGTCGTTGTTTTACCTGAAGCTGAAGAAATTGATTTTGAAATTGATGAAAATGATATTCGGGTCGATATTTATCACGCCAGTGGCGCGGGTGGACAACATGTTAATAAAACGGCTTCCGCTGTTCGTTTAACCCATATTCCAACGAATACCGTGGTAGCGATGCAAGATGAGCGTTCACAGTTGAAAAACCGTGAGAAAGCGATGAAAATCTTACGTGCCCGTGTATTTGATCAAGTTCAAGCTGAAGCGCAAGCCGAATATGATTCAACCCGTAAATTAGCTGTGGGTACGGGCGATCGGTCTGAGCGCATTCGAACGTATAATTTTCCTCAAAATAGGGTAACAGATCACCGAATTGGTTTAACCATTCAACAATTAGATTCTATTTTAAGTGGTAAATTAGATGATATCATCGATGCTTTGGTTTTATTCGATCAAACCCAAAAGTTGGAGGAATTGAATGGACCAAAAGTCTAGTCAAACATTACATGAAGCTCTTCGTCGAGCTTCAATTTTTTTAGAGAAAAATCAAATGGATCCGGAATTAGCAAAAACCTATTGGCTCATGGCTTTTGATTGGAATCTAACCCAATTAGTCCAAGCTTTACATCAACCTGTACCACCAGCCGATATTCAATACTTTGAAAGTATTTTGAAACGTTTGGCCAACGCTGAACCGATTCAGTATATATTGGGTTATGCGGATTTTATGGGGGAACGCTTTAAGGTGACTCCAGATACACTGATTCCTCGAGAAGAAACCGCTGGGATTATTGAGTTAGTCCGTGCTTTTTTGGAAGAAAAACCAACGGCACAAGTGTTAGACATTGGTACTGGCACGGGCATTCTAGCCATTATGCTAAAAAAACTATTTCCAAGGACACAACTAACAGCGGTTGATATTTCACAAACGGCTTTAGCTATAGCTAAGGAAAATGCTCAACAAATAGACGTTGAAGTTAATTTTATTCAAAGTGATTTGTTAAAAGCCATCGATTTAGAACAGAAATTTGATTTAGTTGTGTCGAACCCACCTTATATTAGTGTCCATGAAAGCGACCTGATGGATGAAAGTGTTAAGAAATTTGAACCGCCATTGGCTTTGTTTGCTGAAAATAATGGCCTTGCTATCTATCAACAATTAGCTCAAACATTACCCGCTTTTATGAATCAACAAGGGCGTATCATTTTTGAAATAGGTTATCGACAGGGGAATCTAGTGAAAAAGCTTTTTGAAGCAGCATTTCCTCAAGCAAGGGTTGATGTTTTTCAAGACTATAATCAACTGGAGCGTTATGTAGTCATCCAATTAGACTAGTGGCATTCCATAGAAAGAGGCTATATTTATGGAAGAATATCAGCAAACACAGATCTTTGATTTTAACAATTTAAATGAGGCTGCCGATATTTTAAAAGCGGGTGGTTTGGTTGCTTTTCCAACTGAAACCGTTTATGGACTCGGTGCAATTGCTAACAACGAAGCGGCTGTCAAACGGGTGTTCAAAGTCAAAGGAAGACCGAGTGATAATCCCCTGATTGTTCATATTGCGAATCAGAAACAGGTCGATCAATATGTGGCTAGCATCAATGAGACGGCCCAACAATTAATGGATTTATTTTGGCCAGGTCCCTTAACAATTATTTTTCCTGCTAAAGAGGGTGTATTTGCTTCAAGTATATCAGCCGGTAGACCAACCGTATCCTTACGAATGCCCAATCAATTAGAAACATTGTTACTCATTGAAATGGTCGGTTTTCCCTTAGTCGGTCCAAGTGCTAATATATCAGGTAAACCCAGTCCGACAAAATTAGAACATGTACTGCATGATTTTAATGGTAAAATAGATGGGGCGGTAAAAGCACAAACGCCTCAAACCTTGATTGGTGTCGAGTCAACGGTTGTGATTGCCGAAGCTGATCGAATCGTTATTTTGAGACCAGGAGCGATAACACAAGATATGTTAAGTCAAGTGGGTAAGCCGGTGGTTGAATTATCCGCTCAAGAACAGTTAGAGAACGAAGGTGTACAATCACCGGGCGTTAAATATGTCCATTATAGTCCTAAACAACCTGTCTATTTAGTAGATGCTTCAAACGCCATCCGTGATTGGCAGGTATTTATTCGGAGTTCAAAAGTAAAGATAGGCTTATTAGCGGATGAAGAGTGGCTTGCAGTATTGCAAGATGAACCAATGATAACGCAAGTGTACTCCTTAGGTAAACGTGACGATATTGCAAAACATACGCAAGAATTGTATGCTGGTTTAAGGTATTTAGAAGATACTGATTGTGAAATTATTCTTGTCCAAGGCCTGGCTGAACAGCCGTCAGCACATGCCTATATTAATCGAAGTAACAAAGCAGCGAACTATATCATTTAATTTAAGAATGGAGCGAATATGTCCGTGGAAAAGCAATATGTAGAAGATTTACAAGTGTTTGAGTTGATTGAAAAAGAGAAAGACCGTCAAATGAATGGTATTGAGTTAATTGCATCTGAAAACTTTGTTTCACCCGCCGTTATGAAAGCACAAGGTAGTGTCTTAACCAACAAATACGCTGAAGGGTATCCTGGTCGCCGCTATTATGGTGGGTGTGAGTTTGTCGATCAAATTGAACAACTAGCTATTGACCGTGTGAAAGAATTGTTTGGCGCTGAATTCGCAAATGTTCAACCACATTCAGGCTCTTCAGCTAATTTAGCTGTCTATCGTGCCTTTTTACAACCTGGGGATAAAGTCCTAGGCATGGATTTATCGCAAGGGGGTCATTTAACCCACGGATCACCAGTAAACTTTAGTGGACAATCTTATGACATGTATAGTTACGGTGTCGATGAAAATGAATATTTAGACTATGAGGCACTAGAGGCTACAGCCCATGAAGTAAAACCTAAAATGATTATTGCGGGTGCTAGTGCTTATTCACGTGAAATTGATTTTGAGCGTATCGGCAAGATAGCTAAAGAAGTTGGAGCTATCTATTTTGTGGATATGGCGCATATTGCTGGTCTGGTGGCTACAGGTTACCATCAAAACCCGGTTCCCTATGCGGATGTGGTGACCACAACGACACATAAAACCTTACGTGGACCACGTGGAGGAGTTATTTTAGCTAAGAAAGAACATGCAAAGAAAATTAATAGTGCCGTGTTTCCTGGTACCCAAGGAGGTCCCTTAGAACACGTGATTGCGGCTAAAGCCGTTGCTTTTAATGAAGCCTTACAACCCGCTTTTAAAACATATATTGGACAAATTCTTAAAAATGTTAAGGCAATGGTTGAAGTCTTTAATCAAGGACCTTTACGTGTTATTTCTAGCGGAAGTGACAATCATTTATTTATGCTGGATGTCACACCGGTTGGAATAACAGGTAAGGAAGCTCAAGAGCGTCTTGAAGCAGTAGGCATTACCGTTAATAAAAACTCCATTCCTAATGATCAAAAATCATTTGTTCAAACCAGTGGTATTCGGATAGGAACAGCCGCCATAACGACCCGTGGTGTCAAAGAGGACGAAGCAGCTTTAATTGCTGAGTTAATTACAAGCTGTTTACAAACAACGGATGAAGCTGAATTACAAACAATTCGTGAAAAAGTTCGCCGTATCGTTGAAAACAAACCCCTTTTTGCAGTATAATAGACAATTGAAAAAGTAAGGCAAATTATAATTTTGGAGGAATGCGTAATGGCTAAATTTACAGTAGTGGAACATCCGTTAATCAAGCACAAATTGACGATTATTCGTGATAAAAATACATCAACGAAAGATTTTCGCGAGGTAACCAATGAAATAGCGATGTTAATGGCTTATGAAATCACCCGTGATTTACCACTGGAAGACGTCGAAATTGAAACACCCTTAACGAAAACAACTCAAAAACAACTTACCGGTAAAAAATTAGCTATCGTTCCTATTTTAAGAGCTGGATTAGGCATGGTAGATGGCATTTTGAATTTAGTGCCTTCCGCACGTGTTGGTCATATCGGCTTATATCGTGACCACGATACGTTAGAAGCGGTTGAATACTTCGCAAAATTCCCAACAGACATCCATGAAAGAAAACTTTTTGTGGTCGATCCCATGTTAGCGACTGGGAGCTCTGCCAATGCAGCGCTAGATATTTTAACCAACAAATACAACTGCAAACCAGAAAATATTCTCTTTGTTAGTTTAGTGGCTGCCCCTGAAGGTGTCCAAGCCGTTCAAGCGCGCTACCCTGAAGTCGATATCTTTACAGCTGCTTTGGATGAACGCTTAGACGAAAATGGCTATATTTTACCAGGCTTAGGTGATGCTGGTGACCGTATCTTTGGTACAAAATAGCTAACTCTAACGCTTAGACCCATACATATCACAACCAATCCGAACATTTTAATTATAGTGTAACCGTCTTTAACACTATAATTTAAACGTTCGGTTTTTTTCCGCTCGGAAATATAATCAAATAAGAATAGTTTAAATTAATTAGCATCAATAGCGGTAAATAATGAACTATGGTAGACTAGTTTTACATAAGAGTGTGGAGGTACAAGGCTTTGGAACAACCGTTTAAAAATTTCTATAAAAGAACTCGACAAGAAAAAGTCGCTTTATTAAAAACATTAGGTTATTTACCGGCTGATGATACACAAAGTCATCTACCGGAGGAAATAGCTGACCAAATGGTTGAAAACTACCTATTTAATTATGAACTCCCCCTTGGTGTAGCCGTCAATTTTAATATAAACGAGAAGGATTATGTCATCCCGATGGTGGTCGAAGAACCTTCCGTCATTGCGGCTGCCAGTAATGGTGCCAAAAAAATTGGGCCAATAAAAACCAGTGTGTCCCATCGCGAACTGATTGGCCAAATCGTTTTTGCTGAAGTAACCGATGTTGATCAAAAAGTGAATTTGATTGAAAGTAGAAATGAAGAATTACTTCAATTGGCACGTTCCTTCTCGCCCAGTATGGTAAAAAGGGGTGCCGGACCTAATCGTATTTGGGTCGAAACAAAGCAGGATACGACGGGGGATTATTTAATCGTATATGTGGGCATGGATACCGGGGAAGCAATGGGAGCCAATGCCATCAATACTGTCCTAGAAGGAATAGCTCCAGAAATTGCGCAATTAATTCAACAGCCTATCTTATTTAGTATTCTATCTAATTATTCAGAAACAGCTATTACAACCGCCCAAGCACGTATTCCTGTTTTAACCTTACATCCGAATGCGGTGGAAGCTGAGCAAATAGCCCATAAGTTAGAATTGGCCAGTCGATATGCTCATATCGATGTGTATCGTGCAACGACACATAATAAAGGGATCATGAATGGCATTGATCCCGTTTTAATTGCAACAGGTAATGATTGGCGTGCAGTGGAAGCAGGGGTACATGCCTATGCTAGTCGTAACGGTAACTATGAGTCTTTAACGGAGTGGGTTATTGATAAAAAAACCAATGAACTAGTGGGAACAATTTCACTTCCCTTAGCCATTGGTACGGTAGGCGGAACGATAGCGGTACATCCAAGTGCTCAATGGTCTTTAAAACTTTTAGGTAATCCCGACGCTGAAACACTAGCTGGTATTGTTGCCTCAGTGGGATTAGCTCAAAATTTTGCTGCTATTTTTGCACTGGTTACAGATGGTATTCAAAAAGGGCATATGGCCTTACAAGCTAAAAGCTTAGCTCTTCAAGCAGGTGCCCATGTTGATGAATTACCCCAAGTGATTGAAAAACTAAAACAAAAACAAAAACAACCGGTCAACCAGGCGGTTGCCAAAGAAATTTTAGACGAAATACGTAAACAAAACCAGACCATTTAAGGTTGCACAGAAAAGAGAGGAAATATATGTCTATGAGTGTTGGTATCGATAAAATTGGGCTATATATTCCACAACACTATGTTGATACGGAAGATTTAGCTAATGCCAGAGGAGTTGATCCTGCCAAATACCTTGTAGGGATTGGTCAAGAAAAGATGGCTATACCCTTATTAGAACAAGATATTATTGCATTAGCAGCTAATGCGGCCAAGCAAATATTAAGTCCAGAGGATTTAGAAGAAATCGATCAAATTATTTTCGCCACCGAATCGTCCTTTGATTTTTCGAAAGCGTCGGCGATTTATCTACATGATTTACTGAATATTCAACCTTATGCCAAAAGTTATGAAATTAAGCAAGCTTGTTATGGGATGACGGCAGGTATTCAATCGGCTTGTGACTATGTTCAGTTACGCCCACAGCGTAAAGTGCTAGTCGTATCAGCTGATATAGCCCGCTATGGTCTAAATAGTTCTGGCGAAGTAACCCAAGGCGCTGGCGCCGTTGCTCTGTTAATCACGGCTAATCCAAGAATATTAGCGATTCAGCAAGAAAGCATCAGTGTAACCAGTAACCAGTTTGATTTTTGGCGGCCTCATTATTCCGATGTAGCCTTAGTTGATGGGCATTATTCAACACAACTGTATCAAGAATTATATGTTCAAGTTATGGAAAGGCTGGAGCTAACCAATCCAACCTATTTGCAGACCATCAAAGCCATGGTGTTCCATTTACCCTTTACTAAAATGGGACTCAAAGCTCTTAACAGTTATGCTCAAAGTGAATCGACTCACTTTGATTTAGAAAAGAAAGCAGCTTTATTAAACCAATGGCAAGCTATATACCCTGCAACAACCGTTTTAAATCGACAAGTAGGTAATCTATATACAGGTTCACTCTATTTAAGTTTGATTTCACTTTTAATGTTTGCCGAAGAGTTAACTAGTGGGGATGTGATTGGCTTATTTAGTTATGGTTCGGGAGCCGTCGCTGAATTAATTACAGGGATTATCCAACCACAATATCTTGAAATGCTCAATACCAACCAAATTCAAGCGCATTTTGATCGGCGGACAAAATTAACCATTGCTGAATACGAAGCCATTTTTAATGAAACGCTAGCTTCCAATGAAGAAGTCTTAAATGTAAGCGATGGGACCCCAGGTGAGGGCTTTTATTTGAAAAAAATCGATGCCCACCGCCGTTATTACGATTATAAACCTTAAATTAAATAACATCTTTCAACTGCAGTCGCGATGATTACATAGCAAACTGGCCATTGAAAGATGTTTTTTTACTTAGGCATTTTCTAATTCTGTGATAATTATCTTTTTCATGGCCATCATGGCTTGTATTTGAGCATCTGATTGAATTAAGCTCCCCATGTTATAAGGAACAATTTGCCAAGATAAACCAAATTGATCCTTAACCCAGCCACACTGTTCGGCTGCTGGCACATGCGAAAGCTTTTCCCAGTAGTAATCAATTTCAGCCTGATCCTCACATTCAATCGTAAAAGAGACCGCTTCGTGAAAACGGAAAACAGGACCACCATCTAAAGCCATTAACCGTTGACCATTTAGAATAAATTCCGCAGTAATAACTTTGTTGGTTTTGCCAATAAAATGTTCATCTAAGGCTTCGTCAGGGTAGTAGCTCATCGACTCGATAGAAGAGTTTGGAAAAATGGAGACATAATAATTAACGGCTGCTTCACAATTATCATCACTAAACCATAAACAAGGGACAATTGATTTCATCAGTACCACTCCTTTGGTAAAATTGTAACACGATAAACATAAAAGCACGAGTTTTACCGTTTGCTAATATATAAGAAAGAAGGGATAAATTTGCTGACAGTATACGGATTGAGTCATTGCACAACGACTCAAAAAGCCATTAAATATTTAGAAACAAAAGGGGTTAAGATAGACAACTTTATGGATATAAGGGATACGCCGCCTAATGTACAAACACTACAACTCCTACTTAACGATAAAAAAATGTCCATTCGAAGTATCATGAACACGTCTGGTGAATTGTATCGTTCCATGGGTTTAAAAGATAAAATAGATTCGATGAGCGAAAGCGAGCTACTTAAGTTATTATCTGAAAACGGCATGTTAATTAAACGGCCGTTAATTACAGATGGTCGTCGAGCAACCGTTAGTGCTAAAGAGTCTGTGCTTAATACGTGGATTGCCTAAAATCATTCAGTGTAAAATTGCGCAAAGTTAAAAAAATTAAATATGTCAAATATCGATGTATCTATATTTTACTAGGAAATAATTCAATGGACGCAAAGAATGTGTAGCATAGCCATATTTATCATTAAAGTATAATAACAAAATCAAAATTATACAAATTAATCATCATTTTTTAACAATTAAAAGCCTTTGCAGGCAAAAAAATAAGTAAAACTATTGCATTAATAACTTGTTTTCATAGAAAGTAAGTGATAAAATTAGTTCGTTATTTGCTTAGAAAGATTTATTTAAAAATATATATTAAATCTGGAAAAGTTATTATTGTTTAGAAAGAAGGTTCAACTAGTGGAAGAGACTCGCGTTATTGAGCTGCTAGGAATTCCTGTTGGAGTATCAACACTGCTGTCATTAATTGCGACCGTGTTGATAATCTGGGCGTTGTGTAAATACTGCACGCGATCACTGTCGGCAGACAAACCAAATAAAGGTCAACTTTTTTTAGAATGGTTAGTTGATTTTGTAAATGGGATTGTCGGTGGAGCTATTACGGATGAACGTGTTCAAATGTACCAGTTGCTGGGTCTGACGTTATTACTCTTTGTGTTTGTGGCCAATATGTTGGGATTACCTTTAATTCTTCATATCGGTGAATATAGTTATTGGAGAAGTCCTACAGCCGATCCAATCGTCAGTTTAGCGTTAGCCTTGTTAATGATTTTGTTATCTCATTACTTAGGAATTAGTAAGTTAGGGTTGAAAAATTATTTTGTTCAAAGTTATTTAAAACCAGTGAGTTTTTTATTACCAATCAAACTAATTGAAGAGTTTACCAATACCTTAACGTTAGCGCTACGTCTTTATGGGAATATCTTTGCCGGTGAAGTTCTATTAGGATTAATTGCCGGATTAGCCACCTCATACCAACCGTTCACTTGGATTGTTGGGATACCCTTACAAATGGTGTGGCAAGGTTTTTCAATTTTTATAGGTTCTATTCAAGCATATATTTTTGTAACACTGACGATGGTTTACTTGTCACATAAAGTAGAAGTCGAACACGAATAATCGCGTAAGACAAATTAATAAAATAATGAGGAGAAATTAAATTATGAGTTTAGATTCAATTGCAGCTGCAATTGCGGTTTCAATCGCAGCTTTAGGTGCTTCAATCGGTAACGGGATGGTTATTTCTAAAACAATCGAATCAATTGCACGCCAACCAGAATTAGAAGGTAAATTACGGATGACAATGTTCTTAGGTGTTGGTTTGATTGAGGCCATTCCAATTATGGCTGTCGTTATTGCCTTTATTCTTGTATTTAGATAAAAATAAAACCGAGGTGTTAACAAAATGAGTTACTTGCTACTTACAGCCAGTCAGAATACCGCTTTAGGGAACACCATTATAACGTTAGTTGCTTTCGTTATACTACTTTTGATTATTAAAAAAGTAGCCTGGGGTCCTTTGATGAATATCCTTGAAGACAGACGCGCAACAGTCAATGCTGATTTAGATAAAGCATCTACTGAACGTGCAACCGCTCAAGAAGCTAATCTTGAAGCCCAAAAGAATTTAAAAGAGGCAAAAAGTGAAGCATCACAAATCGTTTTACAAGCAAAACAACAAAGTTTACAAATCCAAGATAACATGATGGAAGAAGCCAAGGCCGAAGTTTTGCAAATGCAAACGACGGCTAGAGCCGATATCGAACGCGAAAGACAACAAGTTATGGCAAATGTAAAAACAGATATCACAAATATTGCGATTGAAATTGCGGAAAAAATTATTCAACGTGAAATCAATCCAGCTGACCATCAACATCTCATTGAGGATTTTATTCAAGAAATGGATGATTTATCATGACAGATACACAAAATAGAGTTGTCGTTAATAATGAATCATCTTTAAATAACCCTAAAGAAACAACGACTCGAACAGTCAACTTTGAAGATGAATTGTTACGCTCTATCAATCAAAAAGACATCGTAAGCTTAACGGGTGATGAAATGCCCAAAAAAGCCGAAAGATTAACCATTACAAGTGCTTACCCCTTGACTAAAGAAGAAAAAGAAAAAATCGTTACGAAATATATCGAAAAAACGGCCACACAATTACGTCAAATTAAAACCATTGTCGACCCTAAATTGATTTCAGGTGTGCGTTTGCAAAGTGAAAGTTTTTACTATGAAGTAAGTGGTCAAAAAACATTACGCGAGTTGAAGGATTATTTAAGTAAAAATCCCATTATAGAGGAGGGATTGTAGTGAGTTCTGAAAGTTTAGAATCGAAATTACTTCAGCAAATTCGCCAATTCCAAAAACGTGATACCATTGAAGAAATTGGAACAATCACATATATTGGAGACGGAATTGCACGTGCAGTTGGCTTAGATAATGTCATGGCTGGCGAAATGGTTGAGTTTGCCAATGGCACCACCGGAATGGTTCAAAACTTAGAAAGTCATGATGTCGGAATTATCATTTTTGGTGATTATGTCGATATTCATGAAGGGGATTTAGTTCGCCGTTTAGGTAAAATCATGGAAGTCCCTGTTGGTGATGCTTTATTAGGTCGTGTCGTTGGACCGTTAGGTAATCCGATTGATGGTTTAGGTGAGATACAATCTACGCAAATGCGTCCGATTGAATTTGAAGCCCCTGGTATTATGGATCGTCAAAGCGTTAAAGAACCTTTGCAAACAGGGATTAAAGCGATTGATGCCTTGGTTCCAATTGGTCGTGGTCAACGGGAATTAATTATTGGCGACCGCAAAACGGGTAAAACAAGTTTAGCAATTGATACGATTTTGAGTCAAAAAGAAGAAAATGTTATTTGTATTTATGTAGCTATTGGACAAAAGGAATCAACGGTAAAGAACATTGTTAGCACCTTGCAAAATTATGGTGCCATGGACTATACCATTGTTATGACAGCTAATGCGGCCCAACCAGCACCCTTACTCTATTTAGCCCCTTATGCAGCTACGGCTATGGGTGAGTATTTTATGTACAAGGGTCAACATGTGTTAATCATTTATGATGACTTATCCAAACAAGCGGCGGCTTATCGTGAAATGAGTTTGTTATTAAAACGTCCTCCTGGTCGTGAAGCTTATCCTGGGGATGTCTTTTATCTACACTCTCGTCTTCTAGAACGTTCTGGAAAATTGAACGATGCATTGGGCGGGGGTTCAATGACAGCTTTACCGATTGTTGAAACCCAAGCCGGGGATATCTCTGCCTATATTCCGACTAACGTTATTTCAATTACAGATGGACAAATATTTTTAGAATCCGATTTGTTCTTTTCTGGGATTAGACCGGCTATTAATGCAGGTTTATCGGTTTCACGTGTTGGTGGGGCTGCTCAGATTAAAGCGATTAAGCAAGTATCAGGAACTTTACGGATGGATTTGGCCTCATATCGTGAGTTAGAAGCTTTCTCATCTTTTGGTTCAGATTTAGATGCATCCACGCAACAACGCTTAAATCGTGGTAAAAGGACGGTTGAAGTCTTAAAGCAACCTTTACATAAGACGGTTGCTGTTGAAAAGCAAGTCGTAATGTTTTATGCCTTAAATGAAGGTTATTTAGATAGCCTTCCAATTCAATCCATCACGGAATTTGAGCAACAATTTTATTATTACTTAGAAACCAACTATGAAGCGGTACTCAATGATATAAAGACGACGCAAGCTTTGCCTGATAAAGAATTATTAAATCATATCATTGAATCATTTATCACGGAATATACGGTTAAGTAGGTCAATGGTTAAGGTTTTGAAAGAAGGTAGAAGATGTCACTCAATGAATTAAAAAAACGTATGGATTCTACTTCTAAAACAGCTCAGATAACCAAAGCGATGCAGATGGTTTCAGCTGCTAAATATCACAAGCTCGTTGGTGTAGCCAATAATTATTTTACTTATTCCACCGTCTTAAGACGGATGGTAGCTCGCCTAGCTAAGTATCAATTTGATCTACTAGATGATGGGGTGCCTATGGATGTGGATGAAGCAAACTTTGTCGATTTCCATGACTTTTTAATTGAACGTCCCGTTAAAAAGGTTGGCTACCTCGTTATATCTTCGGATAAAGGTCTAGCAGGTGGCTATAATAGTTCAGTTATTCGCTCAATGGAGCAGCTCTTAGAACGGGATCATAAAGATAAACAAGAAGTAGTCATTTTAGCGATTGGAAATCCTATTGCCAAATACTGTCGGGATCAAGGTTATGAGGTTGTTTTTGAGCAACATGATTTATCCGATTATCCTAATTTTACAGAAGTGCAGTTGATTATGCGTAAAGCGGTTGATTTATACAAAGAGCAAGTGTTTGATGCTTTATATGTTTGTTATAATCATCATCTTAGTGCCTTAAAAAGTCAGTTTCGTGCTGATCAAATTTTGCCACTCAGTGAAGTTGATATGGCAGATGAATTAGCCGTAGCACCCACTAATCGTGAAGTTCTAATTGAACCTTCACAAACAGATGTCTTGGATGTGTTATTACCACAATATGCCGAAAGTCAAATCTATGGGGCGATTATTGATGCTAAAACGGCGGAACATGCCAGTCGTATGAACGCCATGCGAAGTGCAACGGATAATGCCCACGAAATGATTGCGGATTTAAAACAACAATATAATCAAGAACGACAAATAAAAGTAACCGATGAAATCATCGAAATCATTAATGGTGCAAATGCACTAAATAACAAACAGGAAGAAGGTAATAGATGATGCGAATGGGACAAATATCACAAGTAATTGGACCCGTTGTTGATGTGACGTTCCCAATCGAGGGCGGCGTTCCTGATATTCATCATGCCTTAGTCGTCCAAAAAACGGCTGAAACGAATTCAGAAAAACTAGATTTAGAAAACCCTCAATATGAAACCGTCACGCTTGAAGTCGCTTTAGACCTTGGTGAAGGGGTTGTTCGAACGATTGCTATGGAATCAACAGATGGTTTAGCCAGAGGAATGGTTGTTGTCGATAAAGGTGAAGCAATCTCTGTTCCCGTTGGTGAACAAACATTAGGTCGTGTTTTCAACGTGTTAGGTGATTCAATTGATGATAAACCAGCCTTGGAAGACAATGCGACTGAACGTTGGGGAATTCACCGGAATCCACCGACCTATGAAAATTTGAGTAGCAATTTTGAAATCTTAGAAACGGGCATTAAAGTCATCGACTTATTAGCTCCTTATTTAAAAGGGGGTAAAATTGGCCTTTTCGGTGGTGCCGGTGTTGGTAAAACGGTTCTTATTCAAGAGTTGATTCATAATATTGCTGAACAACTTGGAGGTATTTCGGTCTTTGCCGGGGTCGGAGAACGGACCCGTGAAGGTAATGACTTAGTCTTTGAAATGCGTGAATCCGGCGTTAGTAAAAGAACGGCCATGGTTTTCGGTCAAATGAATGAACCGCCAGGCGCTAGAATGCGAGTTGTTTTGTCTGGTTTAACCATGGCAGAATATTTCCGTGATGTCTTAAAACAAGATGTTCTGTTATTCATCGATAACATTTACCGTTTCACCCAAGCCGGTTCAGAAGTTTCAGCCTTACTAGGCAGAATGCCATCAGCCGTTGGCTATCAACCAACCTTAGCTAGTGAAATGGGATCCATGCAAGAACGGATTACGTCTACTAAGGATGGTTCTATTACATCCATTCAAGCGGTATATGTGCCAGCCGACGACTATACTGACCCAGCGCCAGCAACAACCTTTGCGCATTTAGATGCAACAACGAATTTGGAACGTCGCATTGCAGAACAAGGGATTTACCCAGCGGTGGATCCATTAGCGTCATCTTCTTCAGCTTTAAGTGAAGAAATTGTTGGGGCTCGCCACTATAAAATTGCCCGTGATGTCCAATTAATTTTGCAACGTTACCGTGAATTGCAAGATATTATTGCGATTTTAGGGATTGATGAATTGAGTGATGATGAAAAACGGATTGTTAAACGTGCCCGTCGGATTCAATTTTTCTTATCTCAAAACTTCCATGTTGCCGAAGCCTTCACAGGTGTTCAAGGATCATTTGTCACTATTGAAGAAACGTTATCAGGCTTTGAAGGAATTGTAGAAGGTAAATACGACCACCTACCAGAAGAAGCCTTCCGTAATGTCGGATCGATTGATATGGTTATTGAAAAAGCCAAGCAATTAGGTACTGATAATCTTGACGATAGTATCTAAGACGTCAGAGGAAGGAAGTTAGCCTAATGGAAAATCAACCAACGTCTTACATTCAAGTAGTTGTCTATTCTCCAGAAGGAGAAATCTATAACCACCGGTCAAAAAGCTGTAATGTTCATACCCCAGAAGGGGGTATGAGTATTCTAGCCAACCACATGCCTATAGTAGCCAGTTTAGATACTTCAGCCATCAGAGTGATACGCTTAGATGAAGAAGAAACGGTAGACTATATTGCCATCAATGGAGGCATTTTAAACTTTAATAATAATCGATTGGAAATTGCGACTAGCTATGCCATTCGTGCACGTGATATTGACGAAGCCAAAGTGGAATTGGAACGCCAAGAAGCAGAAGCAGCCATGCAATCTGCCTTGCATCAACACAATACCAAAGAATTCAATCGTGCCAAAATTCAATTGAAACGTGCCATCAACTTAATTACCGTCAGCAAAGAACGGAAGAATTAAGACCTATAAACTAAATAACTCCGAAGCTTCAGCTTATCTTTAAGGGAAGAGATAAGTGGTAAAGCTTCGGAGTTTTTTTATTTTATCATTAATGAATAGTTAAAAACACGCTGATACTGTTGAGCAAAAATGGATAATTTTATAGGACCAAGTTTAGGTAAAAGTTGGAAAAATTGACTATCAAATTGAGTCAAATCTTCATAGTAGAAAATACCATTTTGAAAAAGATATTGAAGCGTAAGCGGGGGTAATTTAATTCCGAAGTATTCTTCACGCAAAAAATTTTTTTGGATTAATGATTGATTAGGTAATTCTAAGGTAGATAGAAGACAGGCCTGTCGACAAATAATCGATTTTAAAATTAGTAGGTCAACATGTTTTAATAATTTGTGAAGTTGCTGGATTGGGACAAACTGGAAGAAGGTATTAGGTTTATTATGAAAAAATGAATAGAGGGGATGCCTTCTATAGAGATAGGTACATAGGGAATCACTAATGGAATAACTTAAGATGTTTTCATCAACAAAAATATATTCCCAATGTAAATAGCTATTTTTTTCGGTTTTTTCAATGAGAAATCCTCTTAAATATAATTCTAATAATAAGTCAGAATCTGAATACCAATGCTTTCTAAGATATTTAATCGGATTAGATTCAAAGACTTTCCAAATGGTAGGAACTTTTTCAAGCATTGCACGTGTTGAATAAGGCGCTGGGATCAAATAGTAATAATTAGAATTGGCAAAAAATACAAGCATATGAATCTCCTTTTTGAGTAAATATAACATAGCTACAATTCTTATAAAAATTAAATTGAAGCAAGAACTTTTAGATAAAAGCTAAAAATGTTATACAAATTATTTCATAATAATAAAATAGATACATAAGAAAAAGTGGATTAAGATAAAATGTGGATAATATATTTTATCTTTGCGAATTATCAAAATTTTTTTTGGATGTTTTTTTAATAAATTCTTAAATACTCAATCAATTAATTGATCAGCCCCGCTTACAACCTTCATCAAATTGTGTTTTGAATGAAATATATGTTGCATTTGAAATGGCTTTACAGTGGCTTTGAGATAATTTTAAAAGAAATATGATTTATCTCAACTAAAATTTGTGTTATTATAGGTTGGAACTTGAAAGGTGGTTTAATATGGCGACAGTTTTATACGGTATGGCAGTACTGATCGTGCGCCTGTTATTCGTTTTTCTAACCTACCAAATGTTAGTGAAAATCAATTGGCAGAGATTATTCACTAAAAAGAATTATTATATGGCTCGCTATGTCTGTATATTCGTTAGCGTAGCGGTAGGACATCTTGTAGGTTCATTTTTTTTAACCATTATGGAAATAATGCGTGACATTTTGTTAACATTATTTTTATAAAATAAATTAGAATTTTCAAACTTATCGTCCACTCCAAAACGATAAGGTTAATTAAAAGGGGATTAATTGAATATGGAAGAAATCATCGTACAAGGTGGTAACCGTTTGGAAGGTGTAGTTAAAGTTGAAGGCGCAAAAAATGCTGTCTTACCAATTCTAGCTGCAACAATTTTAGCAGAAACTGGGACAACTCGTCTAACCAATGTACCAATCTTAGCGGATGTACATACAATTAATGAATTATTAAATCAAATCAATGTTAAAAACACTTTCGATGAACCAAATAATACTGTTGATGTTGATGCAACCGGTGAAGTATTAACGGTGGCTGATTATGATTTCGTTAGTAAAATGCGTGCGTCTATTGTTGTGATGGGACCCTTATTAGCTCGTTATGGTCATGCAAAAGTGGCAATGCCGGGTGGTTGTGCCATTGGAACACGTCCAATTGACTTACATTTAAAAGGTTTTGAAGCCCTAGGGGCAGAAATACATAGTGCGGCTGGTTATGTTGAAGCAAAAGCTGATAAATTAAAAGGGGCTAAAATATATTTAGATTTCCCAAGTGTCGGCGCGACTGAAAACATTATGATGGCTGCAACCTTAGCTGAAGGTGTAACAGTCTTAGAAAACGTGGCAAGAGAACCTGAAATTGTTGATTTAGCGAATTTCTTAAATAAAATGGGCGCTAAAGTAGTCGGTGCCGGAACGGAAACGATTAAAATTACCGGTGTTGAGTCTTTACACGGCACGGAACATGCGATTATTAGTGATCGGATTGAGGCGGGGACTTTTATGGTGGCTGCCGCTGTTACACAAGGTGATGTGTATGTTGAAGGCGCCATTGCCGAACATAACAAACCTTTGATCAGCAAATTGACTGAGATGGGTGTCAAAATTACTGAATACAATGATGGCGTTCGTGTGATTGGACCAGAAACGTTAAAACCAACGGATATCAAAACGATGCCATATCCTGGTTTCCCTACTGATATGCAAGCACAAATGTCAATTGCGCAATTATTAGCGCAAGGGACAAGTTCCTTAACTGAAACAGTTTTTGAAAATCGTTTCATGCATTTTGAAGAATTACGTCGTATGGGTGCAAAATTCACCATTGATCGCCAAAATATTGTTTTATATGGTCCAGCAGAATTTTCAGGTGCTAGTGTTAAAGCTACTGATTTAAGAGCGGCTGCCGCCTTAATTATTGCTGGTTTATGTGCTAAAGGTCTAACCCGTGTTTCGGAATTAAGAAACTTAGACCGTGGCTACTATCGTTTCCATGAAAAATTAGCTGCCTTAGGAGCAAATATCGAACGTGTGAACATTCAACCGGTAGAATCTAAATCCATTACTATTTCCTCACCTACACATGCTAGTTTTGCTTAATTAAAGTTAAGAAGATGTGACAGACTATGAGTAAAGATATCGGGATTGATTTAGGAACCGCCAACATTTTGGTCCATTTAAAAGGACATGGTGTTGTATTAAATGAACCATCAATCTTGGCCATCGATCGGAAGACACAAGAAGTTATTGCTATAGGTAAAGAAGCATATGAAATGATTGGTCGTACACCAGCATCCATTGAAGTCGTACGCCCTTTAAAAGGGGGCGTCATTGCTGACTTTGATTTGGCTGAGGTATTACTCGTCTTATTTCTAGAGAAAATAAATACACGCTCATGGTTTTCAAAACCAAACATTTTAATCTGTTGCCCCTCGAACATCAGTGAAATTGAACAACTTTCACTGGTGGAAGCGGCTGAACGCGCAACAGGTGGCAAAATATATATTGAAGAAGAACCCAAAATCGCTGCGGTGGGGGCTGGGGTTGATTTGTTAAGCCCTCGTGGTAGTATGGTCATTGATTTAGGCGGAGGAACGACGGATATTGCAGTGCTTTCGGCTGGAGATATATTACATAGTGAATCCATAAAAGTAGCCGGCGATGACCTAGATGCTACGATTATTCAATATTTTAAAGATCAGTTTCAGTTATTAATTGGAGAGCGATCGGCTGAGCAAATTAAGATTAAGTTATCGTCAGCGATGCGCTTAGATGAGGCTGAATTAGAATATGCCGTTGTTAAAGGTCGTGATTTAGCGACCGGATTACCACGTTCAATTAATGTCAACTCTAATCATATTTTTGAAGCGATTGAGCACCATTTGATCTCAATTGCTCGTTTAGCTAAAACTGTTTTAGAAGATATCCCACCTGAGATTGCTTCAGATATCATTGAACAAGGTATCATTATTACTGGTGGGGGCGCCTTAATTTATCATATTGATACGTTTTTGACCGATTATCTGAATGTTAGCGTATTAAAAGCGGATCAGCCGATGACTTGTGTGGCGATTGGGACCGGCTTAATGTTGGATTTAATTTTAAGTGGTAAGTTAGAACGCAACCAAATCACCAAAACAAAAGGGAGTCGGGTTGGGCAATTTTTTAAACGCCTAAAACGACGCTTATTGGGTTAGAATCATAACCTATAAGAATGAATCAGGAGAATTAACATGGAACAAGAAGAATATTTGAAAGAATCAGGCTTTTTAAATGCGCTTAAAATAATTGGGAAAATTATTCTCTTTTTATTGTTCGTTGCTTTGTTCTTTGTCATAGGTTTGTTCATTGGTTATTCGGTTATTGGCGATGGTAATTTTTGGGAAGTGCTGAATCAAGATACTTGGCGGCATATCTTTGAGTTTATTGAAATATAATATTCAAGCTGTAGGGTAGGCATCATGAAGAATTGAAGTGAATGATTGGCTTCAATTCTTTATTTGCCTATCCTTTGTTTGCTATAATAGGTATTGTCTATCTATAGCCATGCTTACCCTTGAAAGGAGTGAATGAATGACGCCATTTAGTATGGGAGAGTTACTTCTATATCTTTACCCACTAGTAATGTATGTTATTATTGAATATTTTTTTAAAGATTATTTCAGCTATTTTTCTGGCTGGCCACTCAGTTACTCCGTAATTTTTATCCCTTCTTGGTTAGTCATTATCTATTGGTTCGGAAGAATTATTTTCCAACTAAATATCCTTCCCTTGGCGATTTTTTTGACGACATTCGTCGTTGCGGTTCATTTATACCAGTATGTAAGAACGATTGATGAGTTTACTTACCAAGCTTATTATCCTAAAGTGACCAAAATTATTTTTACCTCTTTATCTGCTTTTTTATTAGGTTTAATTTTGATTCGTTTTTATGAATATTACCATTTACTTTTCACTTAAGTTTGGGAAAATCTCCCACTTTTTTAAAATCCAACTAAATATTAATCTATCAACCTTTCTAGAAGCTGCTAAAATTTTTAGCAGTTTTTTTTTATGGATTTTTGGTTTTTAGTGGTAGAAAGTGGTAGGATGTGGTAGACTATGTTTAACTTAGACTAGGGGGGATTGTCGTGCTAATTGGAGAATATCAACATAATATTGACACAAAAGGCCGACTAATCATGCCGGCTAAGTTTCGCTTTGATCTAGGCTCACAGTTTATTGTTACTCGAGGTCTAGATGGCTGTTTGTTTGGGTATCCGATGAGCAGTTGGGAAGCCTTACAGGAAAAGTTAAAGCAATTACCACTAGCCAAAAAAGACGCGCGTTCGTTTACCCGTTTCTTCTATTCAGCTGCCACTGAAGTAGAAATAGATAAACAAGGACGGATTAATTTGCCGCAAACACTCATCGATTTTGCTGATATTGAGAAAGAATGCCACGTTGTTGGTGTTTCTGATCGTATCGAAATTTGGAGTAGCAAGCGATGGGAAGAATTTGCCACTGTAGCAGCAGAGAGTTTTGAAGATATTGCAGAAGAAATGATTGATTTTGGATTCTAAATAAGGAGGCTCCATCCATGCAGTTTGAACACGAAACGGTTTTGTTAAAAGAAACTATCGATGGATTAGATGTTAATCCAAATGGGATTTATGTGGATTGTACGTTAGGTGGGGCTGGGCATACCAAGTATTTACTGAGTCAATTGTCACCAAGAGGTCATATTTATGCTTTTGATCAAGATTTACAAGCTATTAAAAATGCAGAGATTATTTTAAAAGATGCTATTAAAAACAAACAAGTTACTTTAATTCATAGTAACTTTAGAAATATTACAAATGAATTAACCAAATATCAAGTCCGTTATGTGGATGGGATTTATTATGATTTAGGTGTTTCATCACCGCAATTAGATCAAGCCGAACGTGGTTTCAGTTATCATCAGGAAGCGCCTTTGGATATGCGTATGGATCAAAGTCAAGTCTTAGATGCTAGTGAAGTCGTCAATCACTGGTCGTATGAAGATTTGGTACGGATTATCTATCGCTATGGTGAAGAAAAATTCGCTAAAAGAATTGCTCGTGCCATTGAAAAAGAGCGAGAAGAACGTCCGATTCAAACGACGACACAATTAGCCGAAATAGTTAAAACAGCCATTCCAGCTGCTACACGCCGCACGGGTGGTCATCCCGCCAAGCGAACCTTTCAAGCCATACGGATTGCTGTAAATGATGAATTAGGTGCGATTGAGGACGCTTTAGAGCAAAGTTTGAAGTTGTTAAAGGTTGAAGGTCGCTTAGCCGTTATATCTTTTCACTCATTAGAAGATCGGTTAGTTAAACAATTATTTAAACAAGTTAGTCAATTACCGGAACTACCGCCCAATTTACCGGTATTACCCGATGAAGCACAGGCGGATTATGTCTTAGTTAACCGCAAGCCGATTGTTGCTAGCGAAGAAGAACTTGAACATAATAACCGCTCGCGTAGTGCTAAATTAAGAATTATTGAAAGACGTTATATTCGTTAAGTATAAAGGAGTGAAAATATGGCAGAACCTATCAGAAATTCATCATCTAATTACTATGTTCAATCAGATAAGCAAGAGAGTATTTATTGGCAAGGTAATTTACAAGTCAATCCATCTACAGAGTCTGAAGAGACAGCAGTAAGTTATCAAGATGTTGAAGCTAAGGCTGTTAGGCGCCATGCTTTCCTAAATACATTTGATAAAGTAGTGATTGCATTGGTTTTTGGGGTTTCGTTTGTGTGTTTATGTTTAAACCTCGTGATTCAATATCAAACGGAACCTATTATAGATGCCACGCAAAATTATCAAAGTCACACAGAAGAGATTCAATTGCAAACGAAAATTTTAATAAATGAAATTGCCGAACAATATGATTATGATATAATAAAGCAAGTTGCAGAACAAGAAGGGATGCAATTAGAAAAATCAAGAGTTAGGAATGTCGGGAATCAATGAAAATACGAAATACGAGAGAGAATCATAACATTCTTTTATTAGCTATTTTTGCCATCCTCACCTTACTTGTATTGCTTATCCGTTTTGGGGAATTAACCATTGCTAAACAATCAAATGGTGTAGACTTAGTTAGCTATGATCAAACGCACGATCAGAATAGAAGTAGTATTACCAATGCGAAAAGAGGGACCATTTTTGATTCAAGTGGGCAGCCTATTGCTTTGGATGCTACTTCTTATTCTATTTATGCCGTCCTTAGAAGTAGTTGGAGTGATAATGTCGTGGAAGATGTTGATAAAACGGCAGAAGCTTTAGCAAAGCACCTCGATTTAAGTCGGGATGAGATATTAGATATCTTATTGAATTTTGAGGCTAGCCAAGTTGAGTTTGGAACCGCTGGTATTAATTTAAGCCCTCAAACAAAAGAAGCGATTGAAGCAGAAAATCTACCAGGGATTATCTTAGTGAGTTCAACCCATCGCCAATATATTAATGATGTCTTTGCCTCCCACCTCATCGGTTATGCTATTCCATCTTTAGAAGCCAATGATAGTCAAGCAACGATTTTAGAAGGTCAAATTGGTATCGAAGCGGCTTACGATGAACGTCTAAGTGGTGAAGCTATCTACTCGCAACAAGAAGCTGAGGGGATTTATTCAGATAGTCTGTTAGGCGAGGATATCTATTTAACGTTAGAAGGTCGTATACAAAACTACTTAGAAGATTTAATGGATCAAGTCTATAACCGCTATTTACCCAAGGAATTAAATGCTTATTTAGTTGAGTTGGATACTGGAAAATTATTGGCAGCTAGTCAGCGTCCAACCTTTCAATTATCAACGCGTGAAGGGATTGAAACCGAATGGCGCAATTTTATTGTGCAAGAAAGTGATGAACCGGGTTCAACTATTAAGATTTTAACCTTGGCTATGGCTAAAGAGCTTGACCTATACGATGATAACGAAACGTTTAAGTCCGGTTCGGTTGAAGTATATGACCAAACCGTGCGTGATTATAATTTATACGGTTGGGGTGATATCACTTTCCAAGAAGGTCTCGTTCACTCTTCGAATGTTGGTATGGTGTATTTGGTGCAACGAATTGGACTCGAACGATGGGTCGAGATTTTAGAAGACTTTGGCTTTGGTCAATCAACGGAGTCGAATTTACCCAATGAATCGTCGGGTTACTTACAGTTTGACAATCCAGTATCCATTATGATGTCTGGTTTTGGCCAATCGTTTTCAGCCACACCTATGCAATTGATGCAAGCTTATACGACCATCGGTAATGAAGGTGAAATGCTTAAAATACAGTATTTGGACCATATTGGTGATCGCAATGATTCAAGCTATGAAGTACAATCTTTAGGACAAAAGATAAGTCCTGAAACCGCCCGTTATATTTTAGACTCGATGGTTTTAACGGTGGAGCATCCGGAAGGGACAGCCCGGCCTTTTTATAATAATGACGTGCGGATTGCAGCTAAAACAGGGACCGCTGAAATTGCTGATGCAGAAAATGGGGGATATTTAACCGGTCCCAATGATTTTTATCACTCGGTCGTTGCCTTTTATCCCGCAGAAGATCCGCAATATATGGTGTATTTATCGATGCAACAACCCTCACAAAGTTATGGTTTAAATGGATCACAAATATTAGCTCAAATTTTTCATCCCTTAGTTGAATATTCATTAATCAATCAATAGAAAGCAGGAACAGTATGTTAGCTACGCAATTAATTAAAGTATTAGGAGATTATCAGCTATTCGGACAACCGCTTGATGAATTAGCTAACATCGATACCTTAATCAATGATTCGCGTCAAGCCCAAACGAATAGTTGTTTTATCGCCATCAAAGGTGAAAATTTTGATGGCCATCAAGCCATAGAAGCGGTTGTAGCCCAAGGCACACAGTTACTAATTGTAGAAAAGTGGGAGGATGCTTGGTTAAAGCTAGAGGCTAGTTTTATCTTAGTTCCCTCGACTTATCGTGCACAAGCCATTTTAGCCAATCAATTTTATGGTGAACCAACGACAAAAATGAATGTGGTAGCTGTGACGGGAACCAATGGTAAAACAACCACCTCTTCGATTATTAGTGATTTATTGAATGTTTTAGGTCATAAAACAGGTTTAATTGGTACCATCCATTATAAGGTGGATCAAACCTATTATCCTGCTGTTAATACCACACCGAATGCTTTAAGGCTACAAGAACTATTTAGTGAAATGGTTGAAGTAGGTGTCAAAGATGCGATTATTGAAGCTTCTTCACATGCCTTAGCTTTAGGACGCTTATGGTATACGGATGTTGATTGTGCTATTTTCACCAATATTACCCGAGAACACTTAGATTTCCATAAAACAATGGAAGCTTATACATACGCAAAAAGCTTATTATTCGCTCAATTAGGTCAAAAATTCAATGATGGGAAACCGCGTTTAGCCATATTAAATGCGGATGATGACCATTCACCTATTATGGCCCAAGCAACGGGCGCTAATATTGTCACCTATAGTTTAAGTGATTCAAAGGCAACGGCTTATATGACTGAATTCCATTCAGGTGTGGGAACGATTGATTTTAAATTTGTCTACCATCAAACCGAATATGCCGTGCAATTGCCCATGCTTGGTGAGTATAATATATCTAATTATCTGGCAGCTTTCCTTTGTCTGGTGACCTTTTATCAATTTGAGCCTGAGGCGGTCGTAAACGCTACGACATCCTTTAAAGGTGTTTCCGGACGCATGCAAGCGATTAATCGCGGTCAAAATTTTACTGCCATAGTCGATTTTGCGCATACGCCGGATGCCATTGAACATGTCCTTAAAGAATTAACGCGTAAGAAAAAACAACGCTTGATTGTCTTGTTTGGCCATAGCGGGGGTAATCGTGATAGTCAAGCACGTCCCGAAATCGGGGATATTTTATTTGAATATGCTGATTATATCGTATTTACAGCGGATAATCCGCGCTTTGAACCCGTGGCTAAAATTTGTCGTGAGTTAATTCAAAATCACACTGAAAAACCTTATACAATTATTGAAGATCGAAAAGAAGCCATTCAACATGCTGTCCAAGAAGCTAAAGTGGATGATATTATTTTGTTTGCAGGTAAAGGTGGGGAATCCTATCAAGTGATTGGTAATGAAAATGTCCCTTATAACGAAGCTGAGACTGTGACAGCCACGATTGATGACTTGTTGAACAAAGACTAAAAATAATAAGGAGCTAAAGATTTTTATGGAAATTGTACTTTCTTTTGCTGTAGCCTTTGCGTTAACAGTATCAATTATGCCTTTCTATATTGGATATTTTAAGTATAGACAAATTGGCCAAAAAACGCGTGAAGAAGGACCGACCTGGCATGAAATAAAAACAGGAACCCCGACGATGGGAGGGGCTGTATTTGTTTTCAGTATTATTGTAACAGCCATAGGCTCAGCTTATTTTCTTGATATGTTAAACGGTTCATTGTGGATGATTGTCTTAACCTTTCTTTTGTTTGGTGGCATTGGTTTTGTCGATGATTTTATTAGTATTTTTAAAAACCGTAATGAGGGTTTAACGGCTAAACAGAAATTCATCACACAGTTAATCTTCTCAGCTGTTGTGATTGCTGTGGGAGCTTTTACGAACGTGTCATTTTACATTCCATTTGGTTTATTTGATATCAGTCATCCTGTTTTGGTAGCTATTTTTGCTTTCTTTTGGATTACAGGTTTTTCTAATGCGGTTAATTTAACCGATGGCTTAGATGGTTTAGCAACAGGATTAAGCATTATTGCTTATAGTGCGTATTTCTATTTAGCTATTTTAGAAAATAATATGACCATTGCGATGGTTTGTTTAGTAGTTGTAGGTGCATTATTAGGGTTTTTATTTTATAATAAGAAGCCAGCGAAAATATTTATGGGTGACGTCGGTTCCCTTGCTTTAGGAGCTGGATTAGCGGTTATTTCAATTCTGCTTAACCATCCATGGAGTTTGTTGATTATCGGTATTGTTTTTGTTATTGAAACAGCCAGTGTTATTCTACAAGTCACTTCATTTAAATTACGCGGTAAGCGAATTTTTAAAATGTCACCGATTCATCACCACTTTGAAATGAGCGGGTGGTCAGAAACCAAGGTTGTCACAGTCTTTTGGCTAGTTGGACTTTTAGCAGCCATTATTTATTTTCTTATATAAGATATCCATGATGCTTAGGAGAGGAAACAAGCATGTTAGAGACAATCAATTTAAGTAATCAAAAAGTATTAGTGTTAGGCTATGCTTTAACGGGTAAAAGTGTCACGCAATTTCTTTTAGAACAAGGAGCAATCGTTACCGTTAATGACCGAGGGGATCTATCTCAAGACCCGTCGGTTCCTTTGTTTATCGAACAAGGAGCAACGTTTGTCACAGGAAGTCATCCTATCGATTTATTGGATGAAAATTTTTCATTTATCGTTAAAAACCCTGGTATCCCTTATACCATCCCAATTATCGAAGAAGCGCTAAGACGGAAAATTCAGGTTATTACAGATGTTGAGTTAGCCTATTGGTTTAGTGAAGCGCCTTTTATTGCGATAACTGGGAGTAACGGTAAGACGACAACCACCCGTTTAATCTATGAAATCTTGCATAATTATCAACCCAAACAAACTTATTTAGCGGGTAATATAGGTATTGCTACCCTTGATGTTGTTAAAAAGGCGACGTATCAAGATGATATTGTGATTGAAATGTCTAGTTTTCAATTGAATGGGACCGAAAAATTTAAACCCGCGATTGCCGTCCTGACTAATATTTACGATGCCCACATCGATTATCATGGGACAAAAGAGGCTTATGTCGATGCTAAAATGCGTATTATTAGACAGTTAACGAATAATGACTGGATTGTGTACAATGCCAATCAACCTATATTGGTTGATTTAATTGCATCTAATGTGGCTAAAAAAGTGCCTTTTGCTGTGGATAATATTAATGAAGCGATTAAAAAGCATGGTGCCTACCTTGAAGATAAGGCATTATACTATCAAGCAGAAAAGATTATCGATATTGAAGATATTCAAATACCAGGTAAACATAATTTAGAAAATATCCTCGCAGCGATAGCCGTCGCCAAACTTAAAGAGGTTCCTAATGATATTATTATAAAAACCATTAAAACCTATCAAGGTATGGCACATCGTATTCAACCGATTGCTGCGAGCCAAGAACGTGTGTTCTATAATGACTCGAAAGCAACCAATATTACCGCGACAATCACAGCCTTAAACAGCTTCACTAATCCGATTGTATATATCGGGGGTGGTTTAGATCGTGGGAATACCTTTGATGATTTAATTCCTTTTGCTAAATTGGTTAAAGCCGCCTTTTTATATGGAGAGACAAAATTCAAAATGAGAGACAGTTTTGAAAAAGCCGGTATCGCAACGATTGAGCTGTTTGATGATTTAAAAGCCGCTACCAAAGCTGCCTACCTAGCAGCTCAAGCTGGAGATAAAGTTTTATTTTCACCGGCGTGTGCTAGCTGGGATCAATTTGATAATTTTGAGCAACGAGGGGATGTCTTTGTCGAAACCGTTGAAGAACTTCTCAATCAAATCCCTTATGAAACTTTAGGAGCGTGATTTAGATGACGCAGTTAAAACGTATTGTCGTTTCTGGAGGGGGGACAGGAGGTCATATTTATCCTGCCCTTGCTTTAATTAAAGCCCTCCTAAATAAATACCCCGACCTAGATGTCTTGTATGTTGGAACCGAAACAGGTTTAGAAGCGTCAATTGTACCTAAAGCGGGGATTGCTTTTGATAGTATTAAAATTCAAGGCATTAAACGGAATTTATCACTTGAGAACCTAAAAGTTGGTTGGTACATGTTAACTAGTACTCGACGGGCGAAAAAGATTCTTGAGCAATTTAAACCAGATGTGGTGATTGGTACGGGTGGCTATGTGTGTGCCCCTGTCTTATTAGCAGCTTCTAATCTAGGGATACCAACGATTATTCATGAACAAAACAGCGTGGCTGGCTTAACAAATAAATTTTTAGCCCGACATGTGGATATCATCGCAACTTGTTTCAAAGAGGTTGAACAGGATTTTGCTAAATACCCAACGAAAATCCGCTATACAGGTAACCCGCGTGCTCAAGAAGTTGTCCAAATCGAAGTAGACAAAGAGGCTATTTATCATCAATATGATTTAGATCCTACTTTACCTACCGTTTTAATTTTCGGCGGGAGCCGTGGTGCACCGGCTATCAATCAAGCGGGCTTAGCCGCTTTACCTATGTTTGAGAATAAAAAGTATCAGGTTATTATGGCAACTGGCCAAAGTCATTACGATGATTTTGTTAAAGAACAACCTCATCGCTTTAGCAATTTAACTCAAAATATTAAAGTAGTCCCTTATATTGAAAATATGCCTGAATTATTAAATGTTTTAGACTTGGTTGTTTGTCGAAGCGGAGCAACTACTTTAACGGAATTAACCGCTTTGGGAATCCCAAGTATCTTAATTCCTAGTCCTTATGTTACTGATAATCATCAGGAAAAAAATGCTTTAGCTTTAGTCAATCATCAAGCCGCAATTATGATAAAAGAAGAAGATTTAACGGGCGAAAAGTTATATAATCAAATAGATGGGTTAATTAACAATCCATCTCAGATTGAACACATGGCTCAAAGAGCTCGCCAATTAGGAATGCCTAATGCAGCGGACTTATTAATTAAGGAAATTGAAAACTTAATGTAGTTTTAGACATTTCATCGTGGATTGGAGGTGATGACATGCCAAACTATCGGATCGATTCTGAAAACAGTAATCATCAAGAAGCTGATGAGGATCTACTTGAGTACGAAGAAGACTATCGTTATAGTGGAAATTATCGTATAGATGATGAAACATCAAAGCAAGTAAGTCGTAGACAACAAAGAGAACAAAGTAAGCCGTTCAACCACCATCGTCCCCGTAAACAAGCTAATATTTATCAATATAGCGATTATTATCAATGGGATGATCATTCACCAAACAGAACGCAAAATAAGGTTGATAGACCTGTCAGAAGTACTAATACTTACGCTGATTATCCGAGCCCTTATGAAAATCAACCTTTAATGAAATGGTATCATCGTCTGCAATATCGTTTGTTAATGCAGAGTGAAAGTCAAAATAGTCAATTACCTAGAGGAAGATTGAAACTTTTGTCCATTGTTGTTATTATTTATTTAGTTATGTTAGTTACTGCTTGGCAATTAATGCCATTTAATAAAGTGAATCAATTAGTTGTGTCTGGTAACCAATTAGTTGATGCTAATCAATTAGCTATGTCAACCGGGATTCGTGATTACGATTTGGTTGATGAAGTTATCTCTAGACGTCAAACGATTGAAACCAACATGATTGAAAATTTTCCAGTTGTGGAAAGTATTGTTTTTAAACGTGATAATTGGGATCAATTAGAAATTGTCGTTAATGAGCATCATGTCGTAGCCACCATGGGTGAAGGAGATACACAACAGTTTATTTTAGAAAATGGTGAAAGTATTTACGCCGCTAGTGGTTCTAATCTTGCTTCAATCAATGCTAATCAATTGCCAAGGTTAATCAATTTTTCCGATGATCAGCAAATTACAGATTTAAGTAAAATTTTAAGACAAATTGAACCAGAAATTTTAGCCATGATATCAACGATAACGCCATCTACTGATGCAAATAAGCCCAATGGGATTGAAGTTGTGATGAAAGATGGTAATTTAGTCAAAGCAATTATCGTTACTTTTGCTCAAAAAATGAATCACTATCCAGAGATGCTTAATCAAATTGGAAACACATCAGGTATCATCAATTTAGAAGTAGGTGCTTATTTTGTCCCTACAGCTGCAAACGCGAATAGTATAAAACTAGATAGCCAATAAGAAATTGAGCAAATTAATAAATGATTACACTTTGCATTTTTTCTTCATAAAAAGCCTAGTTTGTGATAATATTGTAGGAAAGTATAATTTAGATATAAGTCATCGCATTATATTTTTCTGAACGAAGAAGGGAGCTAATTCCTGAATGAGAAAACCAGAAATATTTGTTAGTTTAGATATAGGTACGACTTCTATAAAGGTGGTTGTAGCGGAGTATATTAACGGACAAATCAATATCATCGGTGTTGGGAATGAAAAATCACGGGGGCTTAGCCGAGGCGTTATTGTTGATATTGACGAAACAGTCTATTCAATTCAACAAGCCATTGCTCAAGCTGAACGTAAAGCAAGTGTGAAAATTAATGAGGTAGCAGTTGGCATACCTAGTAATAAATTAATGATTGAAGAATGTCATGGAATGATTGCTGTTTCAAGTGAGAATCGTGAAATAACAGCTCGCGATGTTGATAATGTCATTTCTGCAGCTAAAGTGCGTTCAATTCCTCCTGAACGTGAAATCGTTGCTATCATACCGGAAGAATTTATTGTGGATGGTTTTAACGGTATACGTGATCCCCGTGGAATGATTGGGGTTCGACTAGAACTATATGCACAATTGTATACGGGTCCTAAAACAATCATTCATAATATTAGACGTTGTGTGGAGAAAGCGGGTCTAAGAATTAATGAACTTGTGTTACAACCGCAAGCAATCGCATCGGTAGCTTTATCACAAGATGAACGGACATTTGGTACGGTGATTATCGATATGGGTGGCGGCCAAACAAGCGCATCCGTTATTTATGATAACCAGTTAAAATATTCCTATGTTGATCAAGAAGGTGGTGACTTTGTCACAAAAGACATTTCACTTATCTTGAATACTTCATTGGATAGTGCGGAACGGATTAAGAGAGAGTATGGCTATGCTATTTCGTCTGAAACTTCGGAAGATGAATATTTTCCAGTTGAGACGGTTGGACGTAAAGATCCCGTTCGTGTGGATGAAAAATATTTATCTGAAATTATTGAAGCACGCTTAGTCCAAATATTTGAAAATGTTTATGATGATTTACAAGCTGTGGATGCTTTAGACTTACCAGGTGGGTTTGTTTTAACTGGTGGAGCAGCTTCTTTACCAGGCGTACTTGAGTTGAGTCAGAGGTTCTTTGGTGAAAAAGTACGTATTTATATCCCATCACAAATGGGAATGCGTAACCCAATCTTTACCACGAGTATGGGAATGATTGATTATGTCGCTAACTTAGATGAAATTCATCGTATTGCTCAAGGAACTTATCGTCGAATTGAACCCTCACCAAGTCGTCAAACAAGTGGACAAGCAACGACGAGTCGTTCGCCTGAATCATCCCGTCCGCGTCAATCACAAGCTTCAAGTTATCAAAGACAACCACAACAACCAACCACGTCAGCTCGCGAAACTGAGCAACGATACAACGATTACCAACAAGAACAATCAAATCAAGCAAACAGTGATTATGATGAAGCAATGTATTATGAAGAAACTGATTATAACGCAAATAATGATTCACCATCAAATGATGAGAATTCGTCTAGCGTAACATCAAAAGTTCGATCTTTTTTTAATACATTTTTCGATTAACTAAAGTAAATAACAGGAGGAGAACACATCGATGGAATTATCATTTGATGCAAATATGAATCAGGAAGGCGCAGTTATCAAAGTTATTGGTGTTGGTGGTGCCGGTGGCAATGCCGTAAACAGAATGATTACGGATGAAGTTCAAGGGGTTGAATTTATTGTTGCTAATACCGATACACAAGCACTCAAAGGGTCAAAAGCAGAAATAAAAATACAATTAGGACCTAAAGTTACGAAAGGTCTAGGTGCAGGTTCACTTCCTGAAATTGGTGTCAAAGCTGCTGAAGAAAGTGAAGAACAAATACGTGCTGTGTTAGAAGGTGCGGACTTAGTATTCGTTACAGCCGGTATGGGCGGTGGTACGGGAACGGGAGCAGCTCCGATTGTTGCCCGTATTGCTAAAGATTTAGGCGCTTTAACCGTTGGCGTTGTGACACGTCCGTTTACCTTTGAAGGACCAAAACGGGGACGTTATGCTGCTGAAGGGTTGAAGAATTTAAAAGAAAATGTTGATACACTGGTGGTTATTTCTAATAATCGCTTATTAGAAATCGTTGATCGTAAGACGCCGATGTTAGAAGCTTTTAGTGAAGCTGACAATGTGTTACGTCAAGGGGTACAAGGTATTTCTGATTTGATTACAGCTCCAGGATATGTAAACTTGGACTTTGCCGACGTTAAGACGGTTATGAAAGATCAAGGAATGGCCTTAATGGGTATTGGTGTGGCTTCTGGTGAAAATCGTACCGCTGAAGCGACTAAAAAAGCTATTTCTTCGCCATTACTTGAAGTGTCAATTGATGGGGCAGAGCAAATTTTACTTAATATTTCTGGTGGAGCTGATTTAAGTTTATATGAAGCACAAGATGCCAGTGAAATCATTGCAGCAGCTTCAACTAGCGATGTTAATATTATTCTAGGTACGTCTATTAACGATAGTTTAGGGGATGAAGTGGTCGTAACAGTTATTGCAACAGGTATCGAAAACGAAAAATCTGAACGCAATAAACCCCAAGCCCGCCAACAAAGAAGTTCCTTTACCAATCAATCAAATACAAACCAAGCTTCAAATGAAACGAGTCGTCATGAACAGTCACAACCTACTTCAAGAAAGAAAGCCGAAGAAACGGAACGTGATTTATTTAGTGACTGGGATATTAAACGGGAACAAAACACGCGTGATGTTTCTGTCGGAGGCAATGATTCGGTCCCTCAAAGAACCTTTGAACGTCCAGCTGATGAAAGTACTAAACGAAATATTGAGGCTTCCTCTGATGAAGACGAATTGGATACCCCCCCATTCTTTAGAAAACGTCATCGTAATTAATTAAATTAAGCCTTCATTGTGAGGAAACACAGATTGTGTTTCCTCTTTTTGCAATTTTGTAGTAGAATAAAGAAGATTAGAATGAGAAGAGGAGAAAAACATGCAAGGGATTCTTAGTCTGCTTTTACGACTATTAGATTTATATCAGCTAGTTTTGGCGGTTTATGCATTGTTAAGTTGGTTCCCAGGTGGACGCCAAAGTAAACTTGGACAAATCATCACAAAGCTGAGCCAACCTTATATAGATATCTTTGATCGCTATATTCCACCCATTGGTGGCGTAAGTTTCAATGTTATTTTTGCCATTTTAGGAATTCAATTAGTTCAACGTGGACTAATTATGATATTTAGTATATTTTAGTGAGGGGTTATTATGAATGAGACTGTTTATCAACATTATCGTAAAGAAGAAGCAGCCTTCATTGATCAAGTTTATAGTTGGATGCAACAAGTAGAAAATCGTTATACACCTTATGTTAGTAATTTTTTAACACCAAGAGAAGCGATGATTGTCACGCAACTCGTCAATACCAATGAGGATATATTGTTGGCTTTTGATGGTGGCTATGAAAACGCTGAAAGACAACGTGCTTGTTTATATCCAAATTATTTTGAACCAAGTGCGGATGATTTTAAAGTAGCAGCGTTAAATTTAAATTTTCCCGTAAAATTTGCGAATATTACACATGGGAAGATTTTAGGGACTCTTTTATCAACAGGCGTTGAAAGAGGTCGTATTGGTGATATAATTACGGATGGTGAACGATGGCATATACTCGTTGATCAAACAATGGAAGATTTTTTCATCCAACAAGTGAATAAAATTGGCAATGTTGGTGTGAAACTTGAGCCCATAGATAAAAATCAATTATTGACACCCATTGAAACATGGCAAACAATTACGATTATTTCTAGTTCACTTCGACTGGATGCACTCATTTCTAAAGTTTACAATTTTTCAAGACAAAGGGCTAAAGATTCGATTGCGGCTGGCTTAGTCAAAGTGAACTTTGTTGAAATGGACCGCGGCGATGCCCTCGTGGGTGTCCAAGATATTATTTCAGTTAGAAAATTTGGGCGTTTTTGGATCCAAAGTGTTGAAGGATTGACTAAGAAAGATAATTATCGTTTGCTTGTAAATGTCTTAGAAATTTAATAACTAAGTTGCTTAAAAATGTTATAATAGAAACGAAGGTATTTTTGAGAAAGGTTGTGTTTAAATGGCACTGACTCCCAATGAAATTTTACATAAAGAGTTTGATACAAAATTTAGAGGTTTTGATCAAGAGCAAGTTAATGACTTTTTAGATTTAGTTGTGGCTGAATTTGAAAAATTAATTAAAGAGAATAATCAATATGAACAAAAATTAGAATCACTTCAAGAAAAAGTTGATTATTTTAATCAACTCCAAGACTCATTAAATAATTCAATCGTGGTTGCCAATGAAGCGGCTGAACGTTTGAAACAAAATGCGCGCAAAGAAGCCGAATTAATTCTATTTGAAGCAGAGCGTGAAGCGGATCGGTTGATGGAAAAAGCCAACAATCATTCGGCAGATGTTATTTCGGGAACGGAAGAATTAAGACAATACGCGATTGACTATCGTCATAAACTTCAATCGATGTTAAATGATTATCAAGACCATGTGAATGACGAAAAGTATAGCAGTCTATTCCAAGAAAATCCTCACTTAGAGAAAATAGAAGCCTCACTTGATTACCGGGTGACGAATGAAAAAGTTGCTCAACGATTAGATGAGTTAGAACAATCTTCAAATGAGGAATTGGTTGATAATACGCCAAGTTCAGCCATTAATGCCGAGGATTTTGACGCACCAGAAGATTTGGATGCTTTAATTACAGAAGAAACACTGGTTGAAGAAATACCTATGGAAGAAGGACCGACGAGAACACGCACAAGCATGGCCTTAAGCCGTGAAGAATTGAGTGAACTCGTTGATGATGAAGACAGTGACATTGAATCATTGTTAGCTGATTTAGATTTAGAAAACGAAGCGAATAATCGCAAAGCCGTTCAAGAATTAGAAACAGAAAATGATTTAAGAGGCGAAAGTATTCTAGGTCAAACCATAAGAATTGATTTGTCAAGAGACGATCGTTAAAACGAAATACGGTTAATATATTATATTCTAGCGAGTTAAGGTTGGTGTGAGCTTAACATTCCCTAATATATTAATTATCCTTCGTTAAAAAGTTTTAGTGAACATGAAAGTAACTAAACCGCACTAATTGCGTTATCATTATTTAAGTGGGTATTTGTTAATAAATACCAATCTGGGTGGTACCGCGTGCAAACGTCCCTTTCATAATAATGATAGGGGCTTTTTTTGAGTTTAAATTAAAAGGAGTCTTTACTAAATGAAATTGAAAGATACATTAAACCTTGGCAAAACAAATTTTGATATGCGAGCCAACTTACCTAAAAAAGAAGTTGCTTTTCAAGAACAATGGGAAAAAGAAAATTTATATCAGCAGATCCAAAAGAAAAATGTGGGTAGACCGGCTTATATCTTACATGATGGCCCTCCGTACGCTAATGGTTCATTACATATGGGGCATGCGCTAAATAAAATTACGAAAGACTTTATTGTCCGCTATAAATCTATGTCAGGTTTTCGCTCGCCCTATGTTCCAGGCTGGGATACGCATGGGTTGCCAATTGAATCGGCTTTAATTAAACAAGAAGGCATTGATCGAAAATCTTTAACTACCGCAGAATTTCGTGATTTATGTAAACAATATGCTTTGAAACAAGTCGATAATCAACGCGTAACATTTAAACGCTTGGGTGTTACGGGGGAATGGGACAATCCTTATTTAACCTTAAAACCTTCTTACGAAGCAGCTCAACTGCGTGTTTTTGGAAAAATGGCTGACAAGGGATACATATATAAAGGGTTAAAACCTATCTATTGGTCACCATCAAGCGAATCATCATTGGCAGAAGCCGAAGTTGAATATAAAGATATCACTTCACCTTCAATTTATGTCGCCTTTAAAATAAGCAACGGTAAAGGTGTTGTACCAGAAACAGCGGAATTTGTCATCTGGACAACGACACCTTGGACATTGCCTGCCAACTTAGGGATAACCGCTAGTGCTGATGCTGTATATGTTTTGGTTGAAGTTGGAGACCGCCAATTCATTGTGGCTAAAGAATTATTATCTTCAGTTGCCCAGGCCTGTAATTGGCAAGACTACACAATTGTGGATGAATATAAAGGGGCATCGTTTGATGGTATCCTTGCACAACATCCATTTTATGACCGGACGTCCTTATTAATGTTAGGGGACCATGTTACTTTAGATGCAGGTACGGGCTTAGTCCACACGGCACCTGGACATGGGGAAGATGACTACCATATGGCGCTAGAACATAATCTACCTATCTTATCACCCATTGATAACCGTGGCCATTTTACTGACGAAGCCCCAGGCTTTGAAGGCATGTTCTATTTAAAAGGCAATAAAGTCGTAATGGAAATGTTAGAAGAGAATGGCCAATTGTTAGGTCGTTCCACGATCGTCCACTCCTATCCCCATGACTGGCGAACAAAACAACCCGTCATTTATCGTGCAACACCACAATGGTTTGCCTCGATCGAAGCCTTCCGTTCCGAATTGTTAGAGGCAGTTGAAAATGATGTTACTTGGTATCACCCATCAGGCCAACGTCGGATGTACAACATGATTCGTGACCGTGGTGATTGGGTTATCTCAAGACAACGGGTTTGGGGTGTCCCATTACCTATTTTCTACGCCGAAAACGATGAACCTATCTTATCTTTAGACGTCATTAACCATGTGGCTGATTTAGTTGAAGTTCACGGAACGAATATTTGGTTTGAATGGGATGCCAAAGATTTATTACCTGAAGGATATACTCACGAAGGCAGCCCTAATGGTGAATTCACCAAAGAATTAGATATTATGGATGTTTGGTTTGACTCGGGAACTTCTTATGCTGGTGTCTTGGAGCAACGTGAAGACCAAACTTTCCCAGCCGATTTATATTTAGAAGGTTCTGACCAATATCGTGGTTGGTTCAACTCTAGTTTTACTACATCGGTTGCGGTTAATGGTATTCCACCCTACCGGGGGGTTTTATCCCAAGGCTTCGTTATGGATGGTAAAGGCGAAAAAATGAGTAAATCGCTCGGAAATGTCATTGTTCCTGAAGATGTTATGCAAGAATTAGGGGCTGATATTATCCGATTATGGGTTGCTAGTGTAGACTATGAAAATGATGTGCGTGTTTCAAAAGATATTTTGAAACAAGTATCGGAGTCTTACCGTAAAATCCGTAATACGATTCGTTTTATGTTATCCAATGTTAATGACTTTGATGTAGCAAAAGACGCCATTGCTGAAGCCGATTTGCGTCCAGTGGATCAATATCTTTTAGCTAAATACCGTGTATTTGTTTCTGAGGTAAATAAAGCCTATGATGAGTTTAAATATTTAAATATTTACAAATCCGTATTGAATTTCATTACCAATGATTTGTCTGCCTTTTACCTTGATTTTGCTAAAGATGTTGTTTACATTGAAGCAGAAGATAGTTTTTCAAGACGTGCTATGCAAACAGTGATTTATGAAGTCTTACATGGTTTGATTCGTTTATTGACACCTATTTTATTACATACAATGGAAGAAGCCTGGGCAGAATTACCTGGCGTAGAAGGTTATGTTCAATTGCAAGATGTTCCTAAATTTGAGGATGTAACAGCGGATAAAGAACTTATTGCCCAATGGGACGATTTCTTTAAGCTCCGTCAAGGTGTGCATAAAGCGTTAGAAGAAGCTAAAAATAAGGCTGAGGATCCTATTAAGAAATCATTTGAAGCTAGTGTAGAAGTCTATTTAGATGCAGCTAAACAAGAACAAATTAGTGGCTTGTCTGATCACTTAGATCAGTTGATGATTGTTTCGCATTTTGCTATGCATGACATCAGTGAAGCACCGGAAGATGCCATGACTTTTGACAATTTTGCTGTGAAAGTTTCACGGGCTCAAGGTCATGTTTGTGAACGTTGCCGTGCGGTGAAACCAGAAGTCGGAACGATTGAAGAAGCACCTGAACTTTGCCACCGTTGCTTTACAATTGTGAAAGAAAACTTTCCAGAATATTTGACTGATAAAGACTAATAAATATCTCTGGGGAGGCGTTACAAAAACAGAGTGGGTTTAAATAATAGTGGGACTATCCGTCCTTAACACTATTATTTAAACCCACTCTGTTTTTTTTGCTAATTAGATTATTACCATGGGCGGATACCCCAGTAGTTTAGCCCATCTTGGATGATGGTTTGTTCAGGGATTCCTTGAATAGAATGCATTTTGGTTGAATCATCATTGGGGTCATTAACATAAACAAGGCCGTCTTGATAACCCCGGATGAGGATGACATGCCCCCCTAAGGTAAAATAGCCTGGCCCAACCGACGTCACAATTAAGTAACCTTCATTTAAGCCTTGGATGGCCTGTTGAAAGTCGTTGCCGTAATCAGTCACTTGATAATTGAATGCTTCGCCAAAAGCCGGATAGAGTTGCCATGAACTGCCTTGATAATCCATATAATAATTATTCGATGACCAGCGTGTAATGTCATTGGGAGTTGTCAGTGAACCTGAAAAATAGCTATCTACCATAGCTAAAACGACAATCGCACAGCCATTTTCCCAAATGGTACGACTACCATCTGTCCCGTAGGCATCATTTGCCCATTGGGGATCATTTTGATTGAGAAGGGGAACATTATACTGATTAATATGAGCGATATCGATATAAGTAGCAGGGTTTTCTGGTAGAAAGATATAACCCAAATCTTTAGGGTTATCTTGATTGGTATAAATTGTTTGATTAATAATGGCTTGATTTTCAAGTAAATAATTTTCATTTTCCTCAGCTACTTCACGATACATGGCTTCGTTGGGATGATGTGATTGCAACATCAAAAATAAAGTAACCCCCATCCCGATTAATACAATAATGAGAATAAATCCAATAATCAAATGATTACGACGATGTGGGTTTTTTGCTTGGGTCTTTCTTGCCAATTCATCTCCTCCTTAAAATATGTAACACTTACTATTAGTATAACTGATTTTATAAAAAAAATAGCTAAAAAAAGCACTTGGTCCGTTTGTTGGGCTAAACGGACCAAGTTGGGAGGCATTGTGATATTTATTAAAGGGTTAACGTTGATGTTTTTCGCGTGAATAAGCTTTTTGTTCATCGGAAATAACCATTAACTTATCGCGTAAATCAAGTTCCATTTCATTTAAGGTTTGTTCGGCAGCTGCACGTTGACGACGACCTTCTGATTGAATTTGTAACGTTTCTTCCAGTGTAGAAATAAGGTTACTTTGGGTTTTTTGTAACGTTTCTAAGTCGATAACGCCTCTTTCAGATTCGCGAGCTGTATCGATGGCTGATTGTTTCAACATTTCAGAATTTTTAAGCAATAAATCATTGGTCGTTTGTGATACTTGACGTTGCGAAACGGCCGCCTCTTGTTGACGTAAGAGTGAAAGGGCAATCGTGATTTGATTTTCCCACAATGGAATAGCTGTATGAACAGATACTTGAATTTTCTCTGCTAAAGCCTGATTGGTATTTTGAATCATACGTATTTGGGGTGCTTGTTGAATCGTCATTTGACGGGTTAAACGTAAATCATGCGTCCGTTTATCTAAGCGATCTAGAAACTGATTAAGGTCATTAACCGTTTGAACATCCATCTGATTCGTGCTCTGACGGGCTTTCTCGATAGCTTCAGGTATAATTTTTTCTTGTAATTCCTGCATCTTCAATTCACCAGCAGCAATATAAATATTCAGTGCCTCAAAATAGTCTTTATTTTTTTGATACAATTGCTCTAACATTAAGTTATCGTTGAGTAAATCATTTTTTTCTCTTTCAAGTCGAATAGCCACTTTATCAATTTGGCTACCAATTTTTTGATATTTCGTTTGCGTTTCGGTGATAGAAGCTTTCACTTTACCAAACAAACGACTAAATAATTTAGGGGAGGTCGTTAATTCTTTTGGGTTTGATTCACCTAACTGAGTCATCAAATCAGTTAAGACATCGCCGACTTCACCCGTATCTTTTATTTGAATATTGTGGAGCATCGAGTGTGAAAATTCACCTAATTTTTTCTGAGCATTGGCTCCATAGGCAATGACGGCATTCATATTAGTTTCGTCAATTTGAGATGCTAAATCGATGGCTTGTTTTTGGCGATGTTCGGGCAACCGATCAATCAATTTTTCAGTAGTTATTTTGCGTTTACTTTGAACCTCTGCTTCTTTAAGTTGATTGGCATATTCAAATGAGTGCTCATCGACCTCTTCATCAAAAGGATTCGATAGTAAGTCTTCAATAGAATCTGTATATGAAAAAGAAGATGGTGTCGGTTGTTCAGTGTCATCTAGTGGCTGCAACAATTCATCTAAATCTCTGTTATCGTTCGAATCGGGCATTAGTATTCCTCCTTGTTGTTGGGTGTCGTTGATTCTGTCTCATTGAAGAAATCATCAATAAGGTCCTCATTACTATGATAACCATTATCCTTAATTAAGTCATCTACTAAGTCGTCAGATTCTTCATAGGTTGAAGTATGTGAATGTCTTAAATTTTTTTCGACATATTTAATTTCATCATCTAAATCATTATAGGTGTCTTGGTGGAAAAGCACATACTCTTCTGAAATTTGTTGACATAATTCATCAATTATTTGAGCACTACGATCTAAAATGATATACGTTTGTTTGTTTTTGGCAACATGACTATTGATTTCATTATATTTTAAAATTAAATCTTCTAAGCTTGGAAGATATTTATATAAAAAGGTGCTGGCTTGCGCAATTCGTTGGGGTTCTTCAACGATATCTTTAAAGAAACTTTGCAACACTTTGTTGGTGTTGTGCCTTACTTCAATGGCACGTAATTTGGCGGTTTGACCAAATATTTCATTAATATGTTCAATTTGTTCTTTAGCAGGCGCCATTTGTTCTCTAAAGTAATCGATGTCTTGATCCGATAAGCCTTGTTCATAATAATGCTCACGAATATTTTGCTTCACTTTTGGTTGGTGCTTCGTTTGGGTAAAGTGTGCTTGTGACAAATTTCCTGTAATTAAACTTAAGAATAAGGAAAATACGACACTCATTGCCGTTCCGATTAAGATCATAATTGCTAGGGTCATGATTCCTGAGAAAAATCTATCGGGTCCATAATACATATAGCCCATGTTCTGGTTTATCGTTATACCAAAAAAGATGGTTAAGATAATACCTATATAATAAAAGAAACGCATAGCTGGGTGGTCGGTAATTTTTGTCGCTTGGTGAAACAAAAGACTTAACCACCACAAACCTAAAGTAACAAATATGGCAACGAGTAATAAATCAAATATACCTGTTGAAAAGAAAATATTAATGGCTAATGAAATAATCATAGCAATCGCATAGTATTTTACCGTGTTTTGAAAATAATTCCGATTACGATCATACACTGAAGCAAATTTCGGCGCTTTTTTCGCTTGCGTCAGATTGTATAAGGGTATACCTATGATTAAAATGAGTTGAATGAAAATGGCGAAAATTGAAAAATCAGTATGTAAGTACATTTTTAATGCCTCCTTAATTATTTTACACTATAATTGTAGCATAGACTTTTTTGATGATTATCGGACTTGAGGCTTATCTTCTATTCATGTTTTATGATATATCATTAAGTTTACTATGATTAGAAGGGATTTTAATAATGAAAGTATCTAATGATGAAGTTGGTTTTTTAAAGGATGATAAACTGCGTGCGACTGAATTAGTATTTGATGGAAAAATAATTCAAGTTTATAAAAATCAATTAGAAATAGAAGCAGGCTTAGTTGTAGAAAGAGAATTAATCCACCATCAACCGGCTGCAGCCGTATTAGCTATAACCAATGAAGCAAAAGTTATTCTAGTTAAGCAATATCGGCCGGCAGTAGCCCAAGCAATATTTGAGATACCGGCAGGATTATTAGATCGAATGGATCAAAACTTTGAGGAAGCTCTTGTTGGAGCCAAAAGGGAATTAGAAGAAGAAACAGGCTACCGGGCCAATAAGTGGCAAGCTCTACAGACCTTTTATTTATCCCCTGGTTATTTAAATGAGGAGATTACTTTATTTATAGCAACTGATTTGTATCTAGCTCCCAATCCTCTCGCTCAAGATGAAGATGAACGCATAGAGATTTTTTACTTTTCAAAAGATGAGATTAAAAATTTGTTAATGAAAGGTAAAATAGTCGATTTAAAGACTTTATTTGCTTTACAATACTGGGTGAATCGTGAAGATTAGTGGAAGTAGTTCAGAAAGGAGGCTATCATTATGAAATGGAGAACGCCAAGAAAACGTGCTTCTAACAGTAATGACCTAACAGATCAATATGATTCAGATGATTTGGTGTCGGAAAATGATTATGATGAAAGTAAACCTTTTGATGATGATTATTTCAATCAAGAACAAGAATACCTACAGTATGATTCTGATCAAGATATGACACAAGTCTATGGACAACCTTTATTTGATCGACAACAATTTGATGAAAAAGCGGGGCATTATCCTTCTAGGCGTGATTATCATGGTCATTATGAAGAAGAAATTGAATCTGAAGATGAATTTGCTTATAATGATGAAGATTACGTAGAAACGGACGTTTATGATGAAGCATACGATTCTGAAACTGCGTTTTACGCGCAGGCGTCAACCGATGATTTTATGGAAGATGCAGACAACACCTACGGTGATTCTGACGAAACCATCGATGTTAATGCTCGTCGGAGCAAATATAGTGCAAAAATAGATAGTTTTTTAAATAATGGTATTATTATTACTGGAATTCTGCTAATCATGGTTTTATTGATAGCATTTCTAGTTTGAAAGTAGGTAAATGATGAAAATTGGAATAATTGGGGCGATGGAAGAAGAGATTCTTATGCTTAAGGAAACCATTATAAACCCAGTCATTGAAACATATAGTGGCTTTGAAGTGGTCAGTGGACAATTAGGCGATCATCAAGTGGCTTTAGTCTTATCGGGGATTGGTAAGGTAAATGCTACTTTAAGTGTGATGATTTTAAAAGAAAAGTATCAGATTGATCTCATCATTAATACCGGATCGGCGGGAGCGGTTGATCCCGCTATAAAAGTAGGCGATGTTGTTATCGCACATTCATTATCACATCATGATGTGGATGTTACTGGATTTGGCTATGCCTATGGTCAAATGGCTGGAATGCCTGAACGTTATTTACCCGATTCAGAATTACTAAGAATTGCGCAAATGGTTTGTCGGACGTTTGAGATTGAACCGATTATCGGGCTCGTCGTCAGTGGTGATCAGTTTATTAATAGTAAAGAACAAATCAATAAGATTAGAACGAACTTTCCAACGGCTCGCGCAGTAGATATGGAATCAGCGGCCATTGCTCAAGCTAGCTATGTCTTAGATATTCCCTATGTGATAATTCGTTCTATTTCAGATAATGCTAATGATGAAGCCAGTGTTGACTTTGATACTTTTATTGAATTGGCTAGTCGTGTATCGGCGAGTATGGTCATTGAATTTGTCAAACAAGTTCCCTTCGATCCTTACGCAAAATGAAAATTTCACTTGAAATCTTGGGTAATTTAAGTATAATAGTATAAGTGTAAAATAATGCAGCGTAAAAAAAGAAAGCGCGTCAACAGTCTTATGCCTATTTTAGGAAGGTAAGTAACTGCGGCTGCTAAATGCGAAAACCTAATCAGGGACTGCACGCATTCGGTTTTTTAATGAATTATTTTACTCCAAAAAATTAATTGGAGGCTATATAATGTCTAGATATACAGGACCATCATGGAAACAATCACGCCGTTTAGGAATTTCCCTAACCGAAACAGGTAAAGAATTACAAAAACGCCCATTCCCACCAGGACAACATGGGAATCAACGTAAAAAATTATCTGAATACGGTATGCAATTACAAGAAAAACAAAAATTACGTCATATGTACGGTTTAAATGAACGTCAATTTGCGACTTTATTTAAAAAAGCAGGTAAAATTAAAGAAGGTAAACACGGTGAAAACTTCATGGTGTTACTAGAAACACGTTTAGATAACTTAGTTTTTCGTTTAGGTTTTGCTAATACACGTCGTCAAGCTCGCCAATTAGTAAACCATGGTCATATTACCGTTGATGGCAAACGTGTAGATATCCCTTCTTACTTAGTTCAACCGGATCAAGTGATTGCTTTACGTGAAAAATCACGCGAATTAGATATTATTAAAGCAAACTTAGAAGCAACTGTAAGTCGTTTAGACTTTGTTTCTTATGATGCAGATAATTTTGCAGGAACTTTAACCCGTTTCCCATTACGTGAAGAACTAAATGCTGAAGTTGATGAAGCACTTGTTGTTGAGTACTATAACAAATTAGGTTAATCAATCAGGATCATGTTTTAAAGTTGGGCTACATCAAATTCATAGTCCATCATGACTTTAAGAGGCTGTAGCATTTTTAATGCATGCAGTCTCTTATGTTTTTATTGAGAGCGTAAAAAAGCCGAACTTTTAATGATAGTGCTCAGCCCAACTGAAAAGAGAGGCGGAAAACGGTTCTAATATCATTAAATGTTCGGTTTTTTTGAAGCAAGGAGTTTTATTTGGTATAAACTCGGCATAACTATATAACTATTCTGAAGACAACTCTTTAAATAAAGTTGTGATAATGGTATAATTCAATGTGATAATTAGGCTTATTTTAAAATGGGCATACTGAAACAATTAAAAAAAGGCAGAGGGGCGAAACATTTGAGGTTTACTGACATACTATTTATAATCGTCGTTCTAGTGTTGGTTGCCTATGGCGTAATCTATTACGTACGGACGCAGCGCAGTAGAGAACTTAGAGAATTAGAACAACGAAAAGATGACATGATGTCCGTATCGATTGCAGACCAACTTTTCACATTGAAAAATATGGATTTATCGGGTCAAACCAAACGTAAGTATGAAAGTATCGTGGCATCGTGGCAAACAATTACTAATTTTCAATTTACAGAAATCGAGTCAGCTCTTGTAGGGGCTGAGCAATATTCTGAGCAAATGAATTTAGTAAAAGCCAAAAAAACGATGGCTCAAGCCCGTGAGATGATGGATGAAACAGAAGTCCAAGTCAATGATTTACATGATATGCTTACGGAGTTACTTAAAGTTGATACGGAAAACTACGAAAAACATGAACAATTGATGGAACGATATAATACAGCCAGAAAAAGTATTATGAACCATAGTTTTGATTATGGACCAGCTATCGAAACATTAGAGAAAAACTTAAACTATTTAGAATTAAATTTTACTAAATACAATGAATACACCAAAAATGGTGATCATCTTGAAGCACGCGATATGTTAGAGAATATCGAGTCCGATTTAACTAGCTTAGAAGAGATACTTGAGAAAATCCCAGCTATGTATAGTCAAATCAAAAATCAATATGAAGATTCTTTAGAAGATTTACGCGATGGCTATCAAAAAATGCTCGACAGTCGCTTTAATTTTGAGGATATCAGTATTCCGGAAAAGATTGACGAAATACAAGAGCAACTTAATGATGCCAAAAATCGCATTAAACAAGCCGACTTAGTTGAAGCGAAGACATTAATGGATAAAGCTGAACGCAATATTAATTCCTTATATGATTTAATGGAGACTGAAATTGCTTCGCGCGACTTCGTTAACAAAAATATCGTTCAATTAAAAACTTTATTAAATGAAGTAGCGGAGCACAACCGTTATGCAAGTATTGAAGTTGATCGTATTGCACAGTCATATATCTTGCATGAAAATGAAGTTGAAACGATTGGCGAGTTAACCGATCAAATTGAAATTGAATATAATAAATACCGCCAATTAACGCGTGATATTGAAGAGCATAATGCGATTTATACCAACATTGAATCGTCCATTAAAAAAATTCGTAAACGTGTGGAAGAAATCGATGAAAGTCAAAATAACATCTTAAAAGGACTGTCCGATCTTAACCATCGTGAAAAAGAAACCAAAAATAATTTGGATATGTATGAATTAGAATTACGTAACTTTAAACGTAAAGTGGAGAAAAACCACTTACCGGGTTTACACGATAATTATTATGCGTTATTTTATAAAGTAACGGATCAAATTGAAAATCTATCGCATCAATTAAATCGTGTCCGGATTAATATGGTTGAAATTGATCAGCTTGAAAGTCAATTAGTTGAGAATTTAGCCGATTTGGATGAATTGACTGAAGAGACGGTGGATAGCGCCATGTTAACTGAATATATGATTCAGCACAGCAATCGTTTTCGTTATGATTATCCCGAAGTGGATCAGGCAATTAAAGAGGCACAATATTTGTTCTACCAAGAGTATCGCTATGAAGAAGCTTTGGCTGTTATTGAGAAAGCCTTACGTCGTGTAGAGCAAGATGCGCCTACTCAAGTTCGCCGGATGTATCATCAGGAAAAGCAAACGCGCTTATAAACCATCCAATAGGTCAAAGGTAATTGTTAATTATCGCAATAAAACCTGTCCGCATCCCATGATGTGACAGGTTTTTCTATTGTTCAAACTAAGGAGGAAACAATGATTTATTTTGATAACAGTGCAACCACGCAACCCTACCCCGATGTTTTAGAAACAGCTCAGACGGTTGCCATGAATTATTTTGCTAATCCTTCAAGTGCCCATCCGGCTGGTGAAGCTTCAAGTAGTCTTTTGGAACAGGCCAGAAAGCAATTTGGTCAATTACTAGGCTATCAGAGTCAGGAAATCTATTTCACAGCGAGTGGCACCGAAGCTAATAATTGGGTTTTTCAAGCCATCCTGCAACAACTAAAAGTCATTCATCCACATAAAAACAAAGTCTTGATTTCAGCTGTTGAGCATCCATCAATCACTAATCAAATCCCTCTATTACAGCAACGGGGTTTTGAAGTTATTTTACTTGAAGTCGATGGTTATGGACGGTTGGACGTGGATAAACTGGAGGATCATTTAGCTGATGATGTCCTTCTGTTATCGACGATTGCTGTCAATAATGAAGTAGGTACCCTCCAACCCTTTAAAGAAATTGAAACCCTCTTAACTAAATACCCCCAAATCATTTGGCATGTTGACGCTGTCCAAGCCATGACCACCCAAATGGAACTTGTCAAACGTTCAAGAATTGATTTACTCACCTTATCAAGCCATAAATTCCATGGTATACGCGGTTTAGGTGTTTTAGCCCAACGTCAACGGGTTGAAAAAGGGATCTGGGTTTATGGGGGTGGTCAAGAACGCGGTCTACGAAGTGGTACCGAGAATTTACCAGCTATCGTAGCAGGTGCCAAAGCTTTACGGATGACCCAAGACGAGCAAATAGAAACGAAAGCAAAGTTAAAAACATTTCAAGAACAAATTGTTCAACAATTTAAAGCTTTAAATTGGGAGGTTTTTGGCTATCCTTATACAGCTGAACATATTATAGCTGTCGCATTGCCTCCTTTACCTGGCGAAGTGATACTGAACGCTTTTGCGGAAGAGAGCTTGTTTGTTTCGACAACGAGTGCTTGCTCTAGTCGTAAACCATCCACGCATCATACCTTAAAAGCGATGGGTATCCCAGATGCCATTTCTAAATCCACCATTCGTATCAGTTTAGCTAGTACGAATACACTAGCCGAAGTAGAGCAATTATTGCTAGCTATAGAACGTATTACGCAAAAATTAAGTGCACATAAATAGGGGGCTATTATGCAAACCAATGAAATATTAATCCATTATGGTGAGTTATCAACTAAAGGCAAAAACCGTAAGATGTTCCAGCAAAAGATGGCTGAACAAATTCGGTTAAAGACACAACATTTGGAACGTTTAAAGATCATACCATTGCACGATTTTATGTTTGTCCAATGGAAAGAATCTGATTATACAGCTATTAGTGAAATTTTAAGCAAAATCCCAGGTATTTCTCGTTTTGAACCTGTTTATCGTGTGGATAAAGATATAGATGCCATCAAACAATTAGCCGTAGAGATATTTAGTTCGATTGATGTCAAAGCAGGTGAGTCGTTCAGAGTTGTTGCTAAGCGGTCTGACAAACAGTTTCCGCACGATTCCATGTCGATTCAACGAGAAGTAGGTGGTGTTATTGGTGAACACTTTCCTCAATTAGTGGTTGATTTGCGGAAACCGACCTATAGTTTAACTATTAGTATTCATCAAGAAGACCGGGCTTATTTAAGTCTGCTTTCATTCCCTGGTCTTGGTGGGATGCCCTATGGTTCGAGTGGTAAAGGTTTGTTGATGCTTTCAGGTGGGTTTGATTCACCGATTGCCGGTTACCAAATGATTAAACGAGGCTTGGCTATTGAAGCGGTGCATTTTGCCAGTCCACCGTATACCAGTCCTCAAGCACTGGAAAAAGCCAAGAAATTAACTTCTGTTTTAGCCCAATATGGCCTAGCGATTACTTTCCATAATGTGCCTTTTGCGCGAATTCAAGAAGAAATTAAAGCCAATGTACATGAAGATTTATCGATGACAGTGATGCGTCGGATGATGTTAAGGATTATGGATCGCTTATTAGTTTTACGCGACGCTCATGCAATTGTAACGGGTGAATCCTTAGGACAAGTTGCTTCACAAACCATTAAGAGTATTCAAGTGATTAATGAAGTGACTCATTCACCGATTTTCCGTCCGCTTATCGCTGCTGATAAAAATGATATTATTGCCTTGGCAGAACAAATTGGCACCTATGATATTTCGAATGAGCCTTATGAAGATTGCTGTACCGTTTTTGCGCCAAGAACCCCTAAGACGAAACCGCGTTTAGATATCATTGAAGCAGAAGAAGCTAAGTTAAATATTGAAGAATTAGTTGAAGAGGCTGTTCGCGGGATTGAACGTACAACCATTGATGAGCATTATATTAAGCAATCGACCGAGTCATTTAGTCATCTATTATAAAATCCTTCTAAAAGCATATTGATTGCTAATTGTAATAAATATCTTTACAATTATATTAGTAAGCTAAATTAGAAAGGATGAGTTCTTTGGAAATTACGTTTAAAGGTGAGCCTGTAAAATTAGTGGGTAATCCACCCCAAGTTGGCGAAATGATGCCAAATGCTACTGTAACCGATAAAGACGGTAACGCCGTTCAATTGCATGAATTAATTAAAGATACCACTATTCTGAGTGTGGTTCCGAATGTAACAACCAGCGTGTGTAGTATTCAAACGCAACGTTTTGCTGAAGGAACAAAAGATAAAGATTATCAATTTTTATCCGTTAGTGTCAACACTCCAGAAGAATGGGACGGTTGGAAATCAGAACATAATTTATCAATGACTACGCTCTCTGATACTGACCGTGATTTTGGTCAAGCTACTGGCTTGTTAATGGAAGGCTTAGATTTATTAGCACGTTCAGTTTTTGTTTTAGATGCACAAAAAATCGTTAAATATGTACAAATTGTTCCTGAAGGAACGGATGAACCAAGTTATGATGAGGCCATTGCAGCCGCCGATAGTCTATAATTAGCCAATCGTTTTAGCATATAAACTACGAACATTCAATGATAGTAGAAATGTCTAACCATTAGAGACTACTTTCTTTGAATGTTCGTTTTTTTATTGCATAGCTGTGCCATTTACTGTTATCCTTATAGTTAGAAAGAGTGATTAACTGTGAATAATACCATTCAACAGATGGCAAAAATTATACAAAATAGTAAAAAACTTGTCTTTTTTGGTGGAGCAGGTGTTTCGACTGAAAGTGGTATCCCTGATTTTCGGTCTGCTACAGGTATCTATCAAAAAGACACTGGTACCCATTATTCACCTGAACAAATTATTTCAGCCAGTTTCTTTAGAGCCTATCCAGAAATATTCTTTAAATTTCACTTTGAACATTTGGTCTATCCAGAGGCAGAACCTAATGAGGCTCACAAACTTCTGGCGGACATAGAAGCAGGTGGCAAAGATGTGACCGTAGTAACACAGAATATCGATCGTCTACATCAAAAGGCAGGAAGTCAGCGTGTGATTGAATTACATGGTGCGGTCGATGAAAATTATTGTGTGGATTGTCAAGCCTTTTACACTTATTCAGATTTAAGTTTAGACGAAAAGGGAATTCCTCGCTGTACAAAGTGTCACGGCATTGTTCGTCCCGATATCGTTTTATATGAAGAACCCTTAAAAGAAAGTGCGATTCACGCAACCATTAAAAGTATTAGTGAAGCCGATGTTCTTATTGTTGGGGGAACATCGTTGAGTGTTTATCCTGCCGCCAGTTTTTTGAATTATTTCAAAGGAAGTCATCTATTGGTTATCAATAAAACACCACTGAATATTTCACAAAATAATGTCCTTGCCATTGATGGAAATATTGGAGAAGTTTTCAAAGAAATCCATTCTTTATACAATTGAATTGCATCTATAATGATAGGAATAAATATCACTAATCTAAGCATTTTGTCATTAAAATATCAAATATTCAATCTTGTTAAAAGGGAATAATTTTGCTAAACTGTTTGTATCTTATAAGTAAACGCGAGGAATAGAAGAGTAGTCAATCAAACTTAGAGAGAAAGTCTAGAGCTGAAAACTTTCAAGATTGATGAAGGTAGCTAGGAGCGTTAAAGTATGAACCTAAGTAGTACTTTACGGAGTAACGGCTTCGATAACAACAGGTAGAGGGAATAGTTATCTATTTCAAAATTAGGTGGTACCACGTTTTTATAGCGTCCTATGTATTTAATCATAGGGCGTTTTTGGTGTCATTGATTCGCATGAAAAAGAAAGAAGGGATTTTCTATGACAGACAATAATATGTCGACAAAATATAATTTTACTGAAGTTGAAGCAGGTAGATATCAGAAATGGTTGGATTTGGATGTGTTTAAGCCATCAGGAAATCCAGAGGCAGAACCTTACTCGATTGTGATACCACCACCCAATGTGACAGGGAAACTTCACTTAGGTCATGCTTGGGACGTCACTTTACAAGATATTATCATTCGTTTTAAACGGATGCAGGGATATGATACCTTATGGTTACCTGGGATGGATCATGCTGGGATTGCTACACAAGCTAAGGTAGAAGAAAAACTGCGTGAAGATAACTTAACCAAATATGATTTAGGCCGTGAGAAATTCATTGACCTTGTTTGGGAATGGAAAGAAGAATATGCTAAAACCATTCGGGAACAATGGGCTAAAATGGGTATTTCGGTTGACTATTCACGCGAACGTTTCACTTTGGATAGTGGACTCAGTAAAGCCGTTAACAAAGTGTTTGTAAGTTTATATGAAAAAGGTTTGATTTATCGGGGTCAATATATCATCAATTGGGATCCACAAGCGCAAACAGCTTTATCGGATATTGAAGTGATCCATAAAGAGGTAACGGGGGCTTTTTATCATATTAATTATCCAGTCGTTGGTAGTGATGAATTAGTTGAGATTGCAACGACGCGTCCCGAAACGATGCTAGGCGATACGGCTATTGCTGTTCATCCGGAAGATGAACGGTACCAACATTTAATAGGTAAAACTGTGATGTTACCTTTAATGAATCGTGAAATCCCAATAATAGCTGATGAATATGTTGACCGTGAATTCGGGACGGGTGTTGTTAAAATTACCCCAGCACATGATCCGAACGACTATGAAGTTGGTGAAAGACACAATTTACCTAAACTTAATGTGATGAACCTTGACGGGACGATGAATGAAGCGGCAGGCAAATATGCTAATTTAGACCGCTTTGAGGCAAGAAAGCAAGTTGTTGCGGATTTGAAAGAAAATGGCTTATTAGTTAAGGTTGAAGAACATATTCATAGTGTAGGGCATTCCGAACGTACCAATGCCGTCGTTGAACCGATTTTATCTACCCAATGGTTTGTTAAAATGGAACCTTTAGCTAAAATGACGATTGATAATCAATCCACTGATCAAGCCGTTAAATTTTTCCCCTCACGCTTTAATCAAACCTTTATTACGTGGATGGAAAACATTCATGATTGGGTAATATCGCGTCAGATATGGTGGGGACATCAAATACCCGCCTGGTATCACAAAGAAACGGGAGAGATTTATGTTGGAGAAGTTGTGCCTGCAGATGAGGAAAATTGGGAACGTGATCCTGATGTCTTAGATACGTGGTTTTCTTCTGCCTTATGGCCGTTCTCAACCATGGGTTGGCCGGAAGAAACGGATGACTATAAACGCTATTTCCCTACGGATACTTTAGTGACGGGTTATGATATCTTAACTTTCTGGGTTAGCCGGATGATTTTTCAAAGTTTAGAGTTTACGGGTCAACGACCTTTTGAAAATGTTTTATTACATGGTTTAATTCGTGATGAACAAGGACGTAAAATGAGTAAGTCGTTAGGGAATGGAATCGACCCGATGGATGTGATTGACGAATATGGTGTGGATGCTTTAAGATGGTTCTTAGCTAATGGTTCTGCACCGGGACAAGACGTCCGCTATAGTGAAGAGAAAATGGGAGCTGCCTGGAATTTTATTAATAAGATTTGGAATGCTAGTCGCTATGTTCTCTTAAATATCGGTAATCTCAATCTTGATACCATCAATATTGGTAATGATTTAACCCTAGCTGATCAATGGATATTAGCCCGTTTACAGGCGACAATCAGTGATGTGACACGCTTGTATGAAAAATTTGAGTTTGGCGAGGCTGGTAGAGTACTGTATCATTTTATATGGAATGATTATTGCGATTGGTATATTGAAATGACTAAAGAAAGTTTACAAGATACACAAAACAATCATTTAACCACCAAAAGTATCTTAATTTACGTTTTAGATCAGATTTTACGCTTAATCCACCCAATTATGCCCTTTGTAACCGAAGAAATTTGGCAACAAATTAAACCAGCAGATGAAACGTCAATTGTCATTACCAATTTCCCAGTGGTTAATGAAAATTATCTTAATGAATCTGCAATTCAAGCCATGGAACAATTAATTGATGTCATTCGAGCGGTAAGAACTATCCGTAATGAAATGAATACCCCTTTATCTAAAAAAGTGGATATAATTATTAAACCGCAAGAACAGTCAGTCGTTGATTTATTGATCGAAAATAAGGCATATATTGAACGTTTTTGTAACCCCGCTCAATTGACGATTGATACCAACCCAGACTTATCCATGGAAGTCGTAACACAAACCTTACCTTTTGCACAAATATTTATGCCACTTGAAGGGTTAATCAAAGTTGAGGATGAAATTCGACGCTTAGAAGATGAAGTTAAAAAATTAACCCAAGAAGTTAAACGTTCACAAGGTAAACTCGCTAACGAAAAATTTGTCAATAAAGCACCGGCTAAAGTTGTCGAAGAGGAAAGAGCGAAAGAAGCATCTTACCAACAACAATTGGAGGCTGTAAAAGTAAGAATTGAACAATTAAAAAATATATAATTTATCTTATGGTATGAAGGAGATTGAACATCGTTGAAATTTTATAATGTACATACAGCGATTGAATGGCTAAATCAACAAACCAATGATATTTCACGCGTTGGAATTGATAAAATTCGTGTGGCGGTAAATTATGTCGGTAATCCAGAAAAAGACCTTCCTGCGATTCACATTACAGGAACGAATGGAAAAGGATCGACAACGGCTTTTTTACGTGATTTACTGCTGAGTCAAGGTTTGACCGTAGGTTCTTTTACCTCACCACATATTATGCGTTTTAATGAACGGATTATGATGAATGGTGAACCTATTAGTGATCAAGATTTGATTGAAGTCATAGAACAAATGGTAGAAGTTAATACCTATATGGAAACCACTCCTTATGGAAAATTAGTCTTCTTCGAGTTATATACTGTAATGATGTTACTATATTTTCGTAAAATGCAACCGGATGTATGCTTAATTGAAGTCGGCATAGGTGGGGAAAACGATTGTACCAATGTCATCGATGCTCAATTAGCTGTTTTAACCACCATTGGTTTAGATCATGCGGATAAATTAGGCGATACGAAAGAAGAAGTTGCCCATGAAAAAGCGGGTATTATTAAACCTTTTGCGCGGGTTGTAACAGGTTTAATTGAGCCAGGTCCTTTAGCGGTGATTGAACAACGTGTGGAAGCTATGCACGCACATATTGATCGATTCAATGTGGAGTATGGCATAACGGATATATTCAACCATTTTGAACAAGGATCCACCTTTAATTTATGGCAAAAAAATATCCCCGCGGATGAAACGCAGCAAAATAATTTTGTGGTTAGCATGCTAGGTTTACATCAAATTCAAAATGCTTCGGTAGCCTTACAAGCATTTATTAATTGGATGGACATTATTGAGCGGCCGATTGATTGGGTCGTAGCCAAACCCGCCTTACAACAAACGAAATGGATTGCGCGTATGGAACGTATTTATAATGAACCTTTGGTTTATATTGACGGTGCCCATAATGTAGCGGGTCTAACGGCATTGCGACAATTAGTACAGGAACACTTACCACACTATCAGTTGACCATTCTCTATGCAGGCTTATCAACCAAAAATCAATTAGCGCAGTTACCTTTATTGCTGTCTTTTGAACCCCATGAACTCTTGCTGACAGAATTTAATCATCCGCATGCGATGACTGTTGACAACTTTCAAGAATTAATTGATCAAGTTCCTAAGATTGATACCCAGTATGTTCATGTTGAAAGAAATTGGCAACAATTTATTGATGAATATTTGCTTTCACACCAAACAAATACGAATCAATTACTCGTTATTACCGGGTCATTATATTTTGTATCAGAAATAAGACAATATTTTGCACAAAATGTAAAATAAAAAGATGGAATTCGTCTTTTTTACTGTATTTATATAGTAAAGGAGGCGTTTTTTATTAACGAGAAAAAATTGACAACATTGATCAACGAAGTTCCCCTGGAAGGAAGGCCAAGGGAGCGGTTGAAGGTTTTTGGCGCAAAGGCTTTAGCCGATCATGAATTATTAGCTATTTTACTACGCACAGGCACCAATAAAACGCATGTTTTGAAGGTCGCAATGGAATTTTTACAACATTTTGAAAATATCAATGAACTCAAATTCGCTAGCTTAGACGAGATGCAAAAAGTGAAAGGTATCGGACCGACCAAAGCGATTGAAATTAAAGCCGCGGTTGAATTAGGTATTCGAATAGCTCAAAGTGCTATTCCTAAATTTGGACAAATAACATCGACACGTTCAGCGGGTGAATGGCTCTTGCATGAAATGCGTGATTTACAACAAGAACATCTAGTGGTTTTATTTTTAAATACTAAAAATGAAATCATTCAAAAACGAACGATATTTATTGGTTCGGTTAATAGTTCGGTGGCTCATCCCCGTGAGATTTTTAAAGAAGCTGTTAAGTATCCAACGGCACGACTCATTTTAGCGCATAATCATCCATCCGGTGATACAGATCCTTCACAGGCCGATCTTATTTTTACAAAGCGGATGATTGCTTGTGGGGATCTGATGGGTATTGAAGTGTTGGATCACATTATTGTAGGCGAATTTTCATTTATTAGTTTGAGAGAGAAGAGTCGTTTATTTGAAATGAGTGAATAATTGTTATCAAATATTGGCTAAATAAATTATAACATCATGAAAAAGAAATGAATTTGATGTTATATTTGAATATTTTCTTGCAAATAAATAAAACTATGGTATTATAGGTTTATGTTCTTTGTAACAGGTAAGAAAGTTGTTTTAAACATCCTCTTCGTACCATGGCAAGAATATAATTTATTAAGTGTCTAATGGCACGCGGAAGGATTTAAGATTTAATGGAACAAGGTACAGTAAAATGGTTTAACGCTGAAAAAGGTTTTGGATTTATCGAACGTGAAGGCGACGCAGATGTATTCGTACATTTCTCAGCTATTCAAGGCGAAGGATACAAATCTTTAGAAGAAGGTCAACAAGTAAGCTTTGATGTTGAAGAAGGCGCACGTGGACCTCAAGCAGCTAACGTTGAAAAATTAGGCTAATTAATTAACTTAACATTTTAACCGAAGGGGAATTTCCCCTTCGGCTTTTTTGTGCTTAAAATTAAATTTTCCTAGCTTTTATAATTAACATCATGGGTCGACGTAATTCATCTGACAAGCTTGGATTTTTATCTAGCATTGATTGTGGTGGTTTTGGTTCACTCATCGCTTCAATCATTAAATTGTTTTCGATTAAGGTGTTGATATAAGTGGCCAACGTTCGGTGATATTTTTTGGTAGGATGACCTAGAAAGGACGTTAAACGTTGGCTTTCATCTTGATAATGATCGATTGGCCAATGATCAATGTCACCATCAACATAATACCAATCTTGTTCAGCCTTAGCTGTGAAAATGGGATGTTCGACAGAAAACAAGAGCACACCTCGATCCTTTAAGTGTACGGCAATATGTTTGATTAATTTACGATAGTCTTTTATATAATGAATAGCTAAAGAAGATATGATTAAATCGAATGTTTCGCCATTCACCTTAAAATCCTCATTGGTTTGATTAAGGTAGGTTATTTGTGTATCTGAAGTCATCTGTTGAGCCTTTTGAAGCATTTTTTGTGATGAATCAACACCAACTACGTGTTTCGCTCCGTTTTGACGTAAATAACGACAATGCCAGCCGTATCCGCAACCTAGATCGAGGGCATTCAGTCCGTCTAATTCAGGTAGTAGGGCTTGGAAATCATGCCATTCACCTGCTGCCTCAAGCCCCTCGATTGACCGATTCATTTTTGCATAAGCAGAAAAAAACGCTTGATTATCATACATGTTTTCTTTCATTCAAACACCTCAATTCCAATTGTTATCAAATAAATTTTACCAAATATCAAGATAAATGTTAAATAAGTACCTGGGTTAGTGTACAATGACAGTTATAGAAACATTTGTTAAAATTAGTTTTTCAAATTTTGTTAAGGTAACGAATACGGCTAGCATTTGAGCCTTATTGTTTGTTATAATGTAACGAGCTATTGAATCGAAATGGAAGGGTGCAATGGATTGTGGGAATTTTTTACAAGCAACGCCTAGGGATTGATTTAGGTACAGCAAATACAATTATTTATATTGATAGCAAAGGGATTGCCTTACGAGAGCCCTCCATTGTTGCTGTAAATAAAGAAACTAATGAAGTGGTTGCCTTTGGTAAAGAAGCCTTTGATTTAGTTGGACGAACCTCAGAAAAATATGAAACCATACGTCCAATGCGAGATGGGGTTATTGCTAACTTTTCTTTAACCAAACAGATGTTAGCACATTTTATAAAAAAAGCTTTACGTCGCTCACTGGCTCGACCAGAAGTGGTTATTTGTGTGCCTAGTAATATTAGTAAAGTCGAGCGTAGGGCTGTTATTGATGCTATAAAGGATTTGGGCATTTATCGTGCCATGATTGTTGAAGAACCCTTTGCGGCAGCCTTAGGTGCCAATTTAGCCATCAATCTGCCCAAAGGGAATATGGTAGTTGATATTGGCGGTGGGACAACCGACATTGCTGTCATTTCTTATGGTGAAATTGTTAAAGGTGCTACTGTAACAGCGGCTGGTAATGCGATGAATGACGTTATTATGTCGTATGTAAGAACGCATTATCAATTAGCGATTGGCTATCAAGAAGCTGAAAACATTAAAGTAGAGATTGGAAATGCCCAGTTTACCAAACATGATGAAACGGATCATGTTCGAGCTAGAGGACGCAATATTGCGACGGGTGTTCCAGATAATAAAGTGATACGTGCTAATGTAGTTGCACAAGCTGTTAATGAAGTTATTTTAGAAATTGTCGTTGCGATTAAGCAAGTCTTAGAAGTAACACCCCCTGAGTTATCCGCTGATATTATGGAAAATGGGATTGTATTAACCGGTGGTGGTGCTTTATTAAAAAGATTACCTGAACGTTTATATGAAGAAATCGGTATACCTGTCCACCTAGCTAATTTACCCCTTGATTGTGTGGCTATTGGAGCGGGGAAAATGCTTAACGAAATGGATAGAGAATCTAAAATAGCCGAACGCAATGCACGCTAGTTAGAAAGAGGAATTAATGGATGAATAATAAGAAATTAATCGGGCTCCTACTATCAGGTATAGTTATTGCTTCCTTAGTAACTTATACGATGTTAAATGGATCAAGTAATATTCTGACAAGTGCGGTTAACGATACGGCGGCATGGGCAGGCAGAATTTTTTCAGAACCCGTCAATATGGTCGTTCGCTTTGTTAACTCAGTGGATGATTTGATCAATACCTTTGAAGAAAATCAACAATTGAAAGAGAAAATCGATCAAGTATATAATTTACAAGTTCGTGTAGCGGATTTAGAAGCACAAAATGAAAGCATGAGCCAACAATTACAATTAGAAGAATCTTTAAGTGATTATACAGTGGTTAATGCAACGGTTATTGGACGCAATCCTGACCAATGGATGGAAACCTTGACAATTAATGTCGGCTCTAATGATGGCGTAGGTGAAAACATGTCGGTTATGGCTGGGAATGGTCTGATTGGACGAATCATTGAAGTGAATTTAACAAGTTCAAAAGTATTACTGCTTACATCTGATCAATCGAATGCAGGTAAAGTAGCTGCAAGTATTCAACATGAGAATGGCTCTTCCAATGGAATTGTTTCATCCTATGATCATCGCAATAACCATTTAATCATGACACAAGTTGATCCAGAGGCTGTTATTTCGCCAGGCGACATGGTCATCACATCTGGACTAGGCGGTGTTACACCGAGTACCTTATTTATAGGTGAAGTTGCTAGTGCTCAGATGGATGATTATGGCTTATTCCAAGTGGTCCGCATTATTCCAGCTGGAGAAATGACTGATATTCGCTTTGTCACCGTCATTCAAAAGGAAGGGCAGAGTGATATCATTGAAGATTAACCGAGATCGTAGAGTAAAGTGGTATTTAGCCTTACTATTATTTTTCGGGATCATTATTGATTCTGCTTTACCAGCCATCTTTCCGAATGCTTTTCTCGGTAGCGGTCAAACAATCATTTCGCATGTGACACTGTATGTTCTAGTGTTATTTGCTTTTTATTTTAGAGATGGTAGCATCCTCTTTAATGCGTTTATATTTGGTCTGATTGCGGATTCCTATAATACCACTCTTTTAGGCTTATATGCGACTTTGTATTTGATAGTCGCTTATGTCATTATTAAAGTGAAAAAATATTTACCTAAAAAATCATTAGTTCAAATCTTATTATTTTTGTTAGCCATCGCCTTTGTCGATTTTTGCGTTTTTGTGTTCTATCGTGAAACAGGTTATACCACTATGACATTAACTGTATTTTTAGCTAATAACTTGGGTCCAACGATGTTGTATAACATCGTATTAACTTTTATTTTATATTTCCCTTCAAGAGGCTTGTTAAATCTTTTAGGGTTTGAAAATTATTTGATTTTCTAACAGTAATTCGACCTTTCAACCGCTAGCAATCTACTGGTTGATGGGTCGGATTTTTTTGTTGACGCTGAAAATGGAAAATGGTACAATACTAATGTTGTATTTGGCTAGCACTCCATCTGCAACCGCACATCATTAAGTTATTAAAAGCTTCGGTAACGAACACTTAATTTGGCGAGTCTGAGTGTAAATATTATAAGGAGGTGCTTGAATGTACGCAATTATTAAAACTGGCGGAAAACAAGTAAAAGTTGAAGTAGGTCAATCTATTTTTGTTGAAAAATTAGATGTTGCTGAAGGAGAAAAAGTTACTTTTGATGAAGTAATCTTAGTAGGCGGCGAGTCAACTAAAGTAGGAACACCCTATGTTGAAGGCGCAACCGTTGAGGCAACCGTTGAAAAAAATGGCCGTGCGAAAAAAGTAGTGACGTTTAAATACAAACGTCGTAAAGATACTCATCGCAAACAAGGTCACCGTCAACCATACACAAAATTAACTATCGATTCAATTAACGCATAAAATGATTAATGTTCAATTTAAGATGGATTCAAAGCATGCAATCAAAGAATTAACCATGACTGGTCACGCTGGTTATGCCGATTCTGGCTATGATATTGTTTGTGCAGCTGTTTCTAGTCAAGTCATTTCTGTTGAGAACTCTTTAGAACATCTATTAGGTGTTTCTGCAGAAGTTGATGTTGATGAAGTCGAAGGGGGCTATTTAAAAATTGTTTTGCCTGCGATTAACGATGAGCAAAAGCAACATGACGTCCAGTTGCTGATGAAACATTTATCCTTTGCCTTAGAAATTCTTGCTAAGAATTATCCTGAATTTATTCATATCTTTCATAAATAGAGGAGGAAAACCCATATGTTGAAATTAAATTTACAATTATTCGCAACTAAAAAAGGTGGCGGTTCAACACAAAATGGTCGTGACTCGATTGCTAAACGTCTTGGAGCTAAAGCAGCGGATGGACAAACAGTAACGGGTGGATCAATTCTTTACCGTCAACGTGGTACGAAAGTACATCCTGGTAATAATGTAGGTCGCGGTGGCGATGATACCTTATTTGCAAAAGTAGAAGGTGTCGTTCGTTTTGAACGTAAAGGTAAAAACAGAAAGCAAGTGTCTGTTTATCCAGTGGCACAAGAAGCTTAAGATATGTCTTAATTAGAAAAGGTAAAAACAGTGCTTCTGTTTTTACCTTTTTTTGCTTTTCACTGTATTCGTAATCTATGTTATACTAGTTCAATAGAAATGAGGTGGAATCGATTGATTGATAGTAGGCAGGAAGAAGAGATAGTAGTGGGGGTTGTCGAAGCGATTATTTTTGAAAACCCTAGTAATTTATATAAAGTGATACGGGTTTTAGTTGATGAAGATAATACCAGTCTATTCATCGGGGAAGATATTGTTTGTACCGGACAATTTGCCACCCTCCATCTAGATACGACCTACGAATTTTATGGTCAACTCAACAACCATCCAAAATATGGCCAACAATTCAGCGTTAATCGTTATCAACAAATGGCTCCGACTTCAGAAGAAGGCCTCATTGAGTATTTATCGAGTCATCGCTTCAAAGGTGTTGGAACGGTCTTAGCCAGTCGGATAGTTGAAACATTGGGAACAGATGCTATTGATAAAATACTATCCGATAGTCAAGCGTTAAAAGAAGTTCCTGGTTTGACACAAAGAACGGCAAAAAATTTACGGGATGCCCTGATAGAACATCAAGGAACTGAACGGGTTTATATGCAATTAAATCAATGGGGGTTTGGTCCTAAAACCGTTGATAAAATTTATCAAATTTATCAAAGTACCGCCATCGAATCCATTAAAGAAAATCCTTATGAATTAATCGAGAAAATCGATGGTATTGGCTTTACTAAAGCCGATCAATTAGCCGAGTCCCTTGGTTTTGAAGCCGATGCGATTGAGCGGGTTATGGCGGGGATTATTACCGTAGTAAACCAGCAATCCGTCAATGAAGGGGATACCTATGTTGAAGAAGCGGTTGCGCTATCACAAGCACAAAAACTGCTTGAAAATAGTCGGCGATATTTAATTAATGAGGAATTATTGCAAGAAGCACTCGATAAAGCGGTGTTAGAAAAAAAGCTGTTTCGCTTAGCCGAAGGCTTAATGATTCCTAGTTTGTACTACGCTGAAATAGGCATTGCGAAGCAATTGTCGCAGTATTGGCAATATGAAGCGGTCGAACGATTTACAGAATTAGAAATCCAAACGGCTATACCAAAGGTAGAAGAACTGACGGGTATCACTTACGATAAGTGGCAAAAAGAGGCTTTAATAATGGCTATTAATTCGCCTATGTCTATTATTACGGGAGGACCTGGAACTGGGAAAACCACCTTAGTCCAAGGCTTGATTACCTTACATTCGATTTTGCATGAGTATGATTTAGATGATATCGATAAATTGGGTAATGATAATCCTGTCCTATTAGCGGCCCCAACTGGTCGGGCTGCTAAACGGATGAAAGATATTACTCAGCTACCGGCATCAACAATCCATCGTTTAATCGGCTTTACACGTGATACCTCAACCGAGGATTTTCATTCCAATGAATTAGAAGGTAGTTTGTTGATTATTGATGAAATGTCCATGGTCGACACATGGTTGATGAATTGGCTTCTGCAAGGGATACCTTATCATATGCAGGTAGTTTTCGTTGGTGACCAGGATCAGCTACCGTCTGTTGGACCGGGTAAAGTTTTCAATGATTTAATCAATTCAAAAGTTATTCCTACGGTGTTTTTAACGAAAATTTATCGTCAAGCGGAGAATAGTTCGATTATAAAATTAGCACACGCTATTAGAAAGAATCAACTACCCGATGATTTATTAATCAAACAAGCCGATCGCTCATTTATTCCTTGTCATGCCAATCAAGTCAGCCATGTTATTCACCAAATTGTTGAAAAAGCGATACCGAAAGGTTTTAATGCTAACAATATGCAAGTCTTGGCTCCAATGTATAAGGGTCCTGCTGGGATAAACGCTTTAAATAAATCCTTACAGGCTCAGTTAAATCCCGCCAGTCCCAAAAAACATGAATTAGTATACTTTGAAACAATTTTCCGTGTTGGTGATAAGGTCCTGCAATTAGTCAATAACGCTGAAGAAAATGTGTTTAATGGTGATGTTGGCAAGATTGTTTCGATTTACTATAAGGATCAAACGGATTCTAAGACGGACGAAATGATTGTTGAATTCGATGAAAAAGAACTGACTTATAAACGCAGTGATTTTAATCAACTGACATTAGCCTATTGTACATCGATTCATAAGGCTCAAGGCAGTGAGTACCCACTAGTTATTTTGCCTTTAGTCGATCAATATTCACGAATGCTAAGAAAAGATATTCTGTATACGGCTGTTACCCGAGCGCAATCTAGCTTAATTTTGTTAGGTGATCCCAACTGTTTTGCTAAAGCGGTTATGCGCAATGATGAGCCGCGGAAAACCTTTTTAGCCGATTTATTACAGGTTGAATTCAAAGACCGACTAGAAAATATCTCAGAAGACCTAGAAACAGAACCCCAGCCAACCCCCAATAAATATCAACTAACATCCAACAATTATTTGACGGCTGACCCCATGATAGGTATGGAAGGTATTAGCCCTTATGATTTTTTACCAGACAATCTTACATAATAGAAAAATCCGCCTATATTATCTATCATAAAGGCGGATTTTTCCATGCTAATAACTGCTGCTTCACTTTCTTAGTTCGGCTATTTGCCAATGGGCAAGATGAGCCATTCTTAAAGACAACTATATTATGATTGGTGTCAATACTCGCAACATTACGAATATTCACAACAAAGGATTTGTGAGCACGCACAAATTCTGGGTCACTTTTTTCAACTGAGCTTAAACTATCATATATCTGAAATTGACTATCAAATGTATTAATAGCAATTTTATGTGGTTGAGGTAAAGATTCGAAAAAAAGTATCTGATCAAAACTAATCGCTCTGGTTTTATTTCCAGACGTAAATATATATTGTTTACCTCTGCTTTGACCGTGGGCTTGTCTATTAACAATTAATTGCAATACTTCTACAATTTGCGCTTGCATGTTTTCATAGCTTGATTTCACAATGAAGTCCAAAGCTTCAACGCTTTGAATAAATATGTAAAACACCCATGTTGATTGATTTCGCATCATCATGGGTGTTTGAGATTTACAAATAAAAAGGGTATTCTGACAAACCAACCGTTAAGTCCGCATGAATTTGTGTCAAATCTTCACCATCTACTTGTCCTCTTATGGGTTTGTTTAATTTCATCTGCAAGGATTGACCAGCAAAACGGGTGACATTGGGTGATAAATGTTGATCTTGACGAATTAGAACACTGATTAATAATTGAATAATCGCTTTAAAGTTAATGTCATGAAAAATAATTAAGGATACTTCCTTCCGTTCATGACTAGCTAGATTATCTAATTTTATGCCACCCCCAATATAGGGATTGTTCATAATGCAAGCTAAATAAGCATTACTAACGACTTGCGTTTTTCCGTCCAATTGGATTGTGACATCGAAAGACGAAAGCAAATTCAAACTTTTAAAAATCGACACTAAATAGGCTAGTCGACCATCAAAATATTTTCGCAAGAAGGATTTGCTGTCAATTTTTTGTGTTAAATAGTTGACTTCTGCATCAAAGCCGAAACCTATACTATTTAATACCACATCTTTGATATTAGTCGTTTTATCATAATAAATAAAAACGGGAATTTCTTTGGCTTCTCTCGAAAACAACATGGTTTCAACGATTTGACGGATTGATTTTTGGGGTTGCCAAACTCGATTAAAATCATTCCCAGTTCCCGTGGCAATATAAGCGATGGGTATTTTTAGATTCATTTCAATTAAGGCATCTACCACTTCATGCAAGGTTCCGTCGCCCCCTAAAACCATTAGTTGATGTTTTTGAGGATCAAAGCCTTTTGCAACAATTTGTTGCGTAATAATTTTGGCGTGACTAGCATAATCAGTAAAATACGTTAAGTAGGTTGTTTTAAAGCTATTTAAAATGGCATAAACTTCTTCTAAAATAGTTTTGCCTTTGCCACCACCAGAACTGGGATGGCAAATAATATATATACGTTCACTCATAGTTTCTCCTTCAGTTAAAGAATAATTAAATTACGAACACACTATTTATCTATTATACTTAAGATTTCATAAAAGTGAATGCTATTAGTCAATTTTATTTCCATTAAATAGCGGTTTGATTGACATAATCAGGAAAGAACTCTATAATAATGCTTAGCGAGGACATATTTTGTTCATTTTTAGAGAGATTTCGTTTTGGTGAAAGAAATCATCGAATTAAAATGCTCCCTCATGTCTATCTAATAGCAATATTAGCGTATGATTGGCGTTAACAATTACTGAAGATGTAATGAACAGGAGTCGTTATAAGTAAGGTGGTACCGCGGTTGTCGCCCTTACATATAATGAGTCTTTTTTTATTTATAAGGAGTGAGTATATGAGTACATTAACAAGTGTTCAAATTCGACAAATGTTTTTAGATTTTTTTGAACAAAAAGGTCATGAAGTTCGGCCTAGTGAATCATTGATTCCTATCAACGATCCAACATTATTATGGATAAATTCTGGTGTTGCAACCCTCAAAAAATATTTTGATGGGACCGAAATCCCCAATAATAAACGGATTACAAATTCTCAAAAAAGTATCCGTACGAATGACATTGAAAATGTCGGAATTACAGCCCGTCACCATACCTTATTTGAAATGTTGGGGAATTTTTCGATTGGTGATTATTTTAAAAAAGAAGCGATTGCTTATGCTTGGGAATTCTTAACAAGTTCTGAATGGATTGGTTTTGACCCTAATCTATTATATGTTACCTATTACCCAGAAGATTTAGAAACAAAAGAATTATGGGAACAGACTGAGGGTTTTGACCCAACGCATCTCGTTGCTGTTGAAGGGAATTTTTGGGATATAGGTGCGGGTCCATGTGGGCCAGATACGGAGATATTTTATGATCGGGGTGAATCGTTCAATAATTTAAGTGAAGATGATCCGGAAAATTATCCTGGTGGCGAAAATGAACGTTGGTTAGAAATTTGGAACTTAGTTTTTTCTGAGTTTAATCATTTACCCGATGACACTTATGTTCCATTACCGACTAAAAACGTTGATACGGGTATGGGCTTAGAGCGGATTGTCTCAGTCATTCAAGAAACGCCTACTAACTTTGAAACCGACTTATTCATGCCAATCATTAAACAAATTGAACGTTTAACGGATGGGATATCTTATGAAGAAAGCACGGATGCTAAAGTTAGCTTTAAAGTAATTGCTGATCATATTCGTGCTGTAACGTTTGCTATTAGCGATGGTGCTTTACCGTCTAATGAAGGACGCGGTTATATCTTAAGACGCTTAATTAGACGCAGTGTTATGCATGGACGTCGATTAGGGATTAAAGGGGCGTTTCTAAGTCAATTAGTCCCAACGATTGCCGACATCATGGGGGATTATTATGTTGAGTTACGTACGAATATTGAATTTGTGCAACAAGTAATTCTTAACGAAGAAGAACGATTTCATGAGACAATTGAAGGTGGCGAATCCCATTTGCAAGCCATTATTCAACAATTAAAATCAGAAAAGCAAACGGTTATTCCTGGAGAACAAGCCTTCCAATTGTATGACACCTTTGGTTTTCCGCTCGAATTAACGGAAGAAATTGCCCTAGAAAACCAATTAACGGTTGATCATGATGGTTTTAATGAACAAATGCAATTACAACGTGAAAGAGCCAGAGCTGCACGCTCCAAAGAAGAAAGTATGCAGGTTCAAAGTGATGTCTTTAGAGAGATTACGTCTAGTTTTGAATTTGTCGGTTATACTCAATTACAAACGAATGCTAGTATTAAAGCGATTGTACTGGATAACGAAAAAGTTAATCAGTTACCTGCTGATAGCCAAGCTTGGGTTATCTTTAATCGGAGTCCCTTTTATGCTGAAATGGGTGGACAAGTTGCGGATACGGGTGGGATTTATGATGGCGATCAACTACTAGCTGAAGTTTTAGATGTTCAAAAAGCGCCTAATGGTCAGTATATGCATCGTTTACGGACGTTTGACATCCCTTTGAACGTTGAACAGTCGTATACATTGATTGTTGATCGTTCAAATCGTTTACACATTAATCAAAATCATACGGCAACGCATTTATTACACCGCTCACTTAAAGAAGTCTTAGGTGATCATGCTAATCAAGCTGGGTCATATGTCGGACCTGATCGTTTGCGTTTTGACTTTTCACATTTTGGTAAAGTAACTGATGATGAATTAAAACAAATCGCTAATAAAGTAAACTATATGATTGAAAATGCCATCGATGTAGATATTCGTGAAATGCCGATTGATGAAGCTAAAGAGATGGGAGCAATGGCTTTATTCGGTGAAAAATATGGTAACATCGTGCGTGTGGTCAATATTGGCAATGAATCCATTGAGTTATGTGGGGGCACACATGTTAATAATACCAATGAAATCGGCACCTTTAAACTAATCAGTGAATCTGGTATTGGTGCAGGTATGCGACGGATTGAAGCATTGACCGGTCAAGCTGCGATTGCTGAATACCAAAAAAATGAACAGTTGCTAAAATCGATTCAAAATGAATTAAAAGTCAGCCAAATTAGCCAATTAATGAATCGGGTTCAAACCCTTCAAGAAGATGTGAAAGAATCTCATAGTAAGATTGAATCATTAAATGCCCGTTTATTACAAAATGAAGCAGCTAATTTGTTGAATGATGTCAAAGTTGTCAATGATTATAGCTATGTCGTCGTTAATTTGGCCGATCAAGATATGGAAGCCTTACGTCAACTGGGTGATTTGTGGCGACAAAAAGCGAGTTCGAATTTATTAATTCTCGTTTCGGCTGTTGAGGAAAAAGTTAATTTAATGGTCTTAGCTGATGATACAGCTATTGAAGCTGATCTAAAAGCTGGAGATGTTATTAAACCATTGGCGAAAATAATCGGTGGTGGTGGCGGTGGCCGTCCACAAATGGCGCAAGCTGGAGGAGAAGATGCTCAAGCTATTCCGCAGATGATAAATGCAATTCCAGAAACGATTCAAGGATTAACGCAAGTAGAAGCATAAATTTACCTTGATATTTAGCAAATTCGTTTCATTTATTATTATTGTAGGGTAAAATAGAGATATTAGAAAGGAATGGTGACTCCCTATGCTATCATTAGACGAAACTATATTGTTTAAATTAGATGATTTAAATAAACGTTCAATTCGTGAAACATTAGAAATTGTCTACACAGCTTTAGAAGAAAAAGGATATGATCCAATTAATCAAATTGTAGGTTATTTATTATCAGGAGACCCTGCTTATATTCCACGTCATAAAGATGCTCGGAATTTAATTCGTCATCATGAACGCGACGAAATTGTTGAAAAATTAGTCGAATATTATTTAACAGGTAAGGAAACTGAATGAGTAAGTATCAACGAGTTATGGGGTTAGATGTTGGTACAAAGACAGTTGGGATTGCAGTAAGTGATTTAATGGGATGGACAGCACAAGGATTAGAAACCTTGCGGATTGATGAAGAGAATAATGATTTAGGCTTTAATCATTTACTGAAAATCATTGAAGACAATCAAGTCAAAACCATTGTGATTGGACTGCCTAAAAATATGAATAATTCCATTGGTCCACGTGCCGAAGCCTCTATGCGATATGGTGAAGGCTTAAAAGCTTTACAGCCTGAACTTGAAATTATTTATCAAGATGAACGATTGACAACGACCCAAGCGGAGCGTATGCTAATTTCAGAAGGAAATGTTTCACGCAAGAAAAGAAAAAAAGTTATTGATAAACTTGCAGCTGTCATTATTTTACAAAATTATTTAGATCGTACCAACAAATGAAAGGTGATTTTTATGCATAATAACGAACACAACCATCATGACCATGACCACGACCACCATCATCATGACCACGACCATGATCATGACCACGACCATGATCATGACCACGATCATGAGTATATTACTATACTTGATGAAGAAGGCAACGAATCCTTGTATGAAATTTTATTTACCTTTGAATCAGACGAATACAAAAAGAATTATGTACTAGTTTTTCCTGCGGGAACCATTGAAGAAGAGGATGTTGAATTACAAGCTTATTCGTATGTTGAAACAGAAGATGGGCAATCAGGGGCTTTACAACCTATTGAAACCGATGAAGAATGGGATATGATTGAAGAAGTATTAAATACTTTTTTAGATGATGATGAATTAAACTAAGATACGTACTTGCATAAAAGAAATAACATTAATTAAACCCGAACTTTCATTAATCGTGTCAATAAAGACGCTTTTTGAGAGTTCGGGTTGTTATTGTTTGCGATAAAAGAGTAAACGGCAATATATTAATGTTAAAATTTTATAAATATACGCTAAGTAAGCGAATTGTTAACTTGATTTAATAGTTAGTTGAGTAGTAATTTGTTATAATCTAACAATAATAACAATAAATCATTGATTTTAGGAGAATATATGGCGAAAATTAATTGGAAGGATATTCGGCTTAGAGCGCGAAAAAATGAAGATCAGCACGTTAAAGAAAAATTATGGACTAATCGTATTATTAAGATTATTATGATTACTTTTCTTGTCGTTCTTATAGTGGTTGGCATTGGTGGATATGTTTATATTACTAATGCTTTAAGCCCCGTAAATCCAGATAGTAATGAAGCTGTTGAAGTGACTATTCCGATTGGAAGCTCGAGTAATGATGTCGCAACTTTGTTGGAAGAAAATAATTTAATCAGAAATGCAGAAATTTTTACTCTTTATATGCGTTCACAAAATATGAGTGATTTACAAGCAGGTCATTATGAATTCACGCAAAGTATGGATGTTCAACATATTATTTCAGTTCTGGATGCAGGTGGCGAGCCGATATTCGAAGATATCGATACCAACCTGACTGTTATTGAAGGGATGCAAATAGAAGAGATTGCGGATATGGTTGAAGCTCAAACACCGATTACACGCGATGAGTTTATAACGGCTATAAATGATGAAGCTTTTCTTGCCGATTTAACCGATCAATTTCCTTCTTTATTAGGTGGTTTAAGTCAAATTGAAGATTTACGTTATCCTTTAGAGGGCTATCTATTCCCAGCAACCTATGATTATATTGCTGGCACAACGGCAGAAGAGTTAATTACACAAATGGTATCAACGATGAATATCGAATATCAAGCTATTCGTGACGATGTTGATCAAACGTGGATGACTTTCCATCAAGTTTTAACTTTAGCCTCGATAATTGAAAAAGAGGCTGTAACGCAAGAAGATCGTGATTTAATTGCTGGCGTCTTTTTAAATCGAATCAATGCTGGCATGAATTTAGAATCCGATATAACTGTATCATATGCCTTGGGTGAACATCGTGAATTTGTGACTTTATCCGATTTAGAAGTTGACTCACCTTATAATTTATATATGTATCCTGGTATGGGGCCAGGTCCATATAATAGTCCGAGTATGTCAGCCATTATGTCGGCTATTTATCCAGCCTATAATGATTATTATTATTTTGTGGCCGATATTGATACGGGTGAGGTTTTCTTTTCAAGTACTTATGAAGAACATATGGCGCTGGTTGAAATCTATGTTAACCAAAGACAATCAAGTATTCTTGAAGAACAAGCTTCAGATGAAACAACAGAAACAATTATTGATGAAAGTAATGAAAATGATATAAATGTAGAAGAAACGATTGACGAAAGTGCCGTTTAGTGGTTTAATAGTATCAATGTTTTTAAAGTGATTCATTTTCAGAATCTGATATATATTTTGGTTGGCGACGCTATTTCATGTAGTGAGCCAACCTTTCGCTATGTCAAAAAATACAGGATGTAAGGGGGATATTAATGACAAAAAAACCAATTGTTATTGGTGTAACAGGAGGATCTGGTAGTGGCAAATCAAGTGTCAGTAATAAAATATTACAAAATTTTTCTACATACTCTATTGTATTGCTTCAACAAGACTCTTATTACAAAGATCAATCCCATTTAAACTTTGAAGAACGTTTAAATACAAACTATGATCATCCTTTTGCCTTTGATAATGAATTATTTTATGAACATCTAAACCAACTCGTTAACGGACAATCAATCGAGGAACCAGTTTATGACTTCGAGCAGTATACTAGAAGTTCACAAACAATCATAAAGGAGTCTCGTGAAGTGATTATCGTTGAGGGGATTTTAATTTTAGATGATGAACGGATTCGCGATTTATTAGATATTAAAGTGTACGTGGAAACGGATGATGATATTCGTTTGGCACGGCGTATTTTACGTGATGTAAAAGATCGTGGCCGATCAGTCGAATCTGTGATACAGCAATATATCGATGTTGTTAAACCGATGCATCATCAATTTATTGAACCTACAAAAAGGTATGCAGATATTATTGTGCCTGAAGGGGGATATAATCAAGTAGCCATTGATCTATTAGCAACAAAAATACGATCAATTCTCAATGAGTAATTAGCTGATAACAACCACAAAAGATAATTCTTGCAATGGTATTTTTATATTTAACATTGTGAGTTTCTTTTGATATTACAAAGAGTAAGGAGGTATAACATGGAAGAAAAAGTGTATCCTATGACAGCGGAAGGTAAAGCAAAACTTGAAGCTGAATTAGAAGATTTAAAAGTCAATAAACGTAAAGAAGTCGTTGAACGAATTAAAGTGGCACGCAGTTTTGGTGATTTATCTGAAAATTCTGAGTATGATTCTGCTAAAGATGAACAAGCTTTTGTTGAAGGGCGTATTTCAACATTAGAGATGATGATTCGTTATGCTCAAGTTATTGATGATCAAAACGTTGCTAATGATGAAGTTACTTTAGGTCGCAAAGTTACTTTTATCGAGTTACCTGATGGGGATGAAGAAACTTATACCATCGTTGGGAGTGCTGAAGCCGATCCTTTAGAATCTAAAATTTCAAATGATTCACCGATTGCTAAAGCGATTCTAGGTAAAAAAATCAATGATGTCGTTACAATCGAAACACCTGGTGGTAGTTTTGATATCAAAATTACGGATGTTGCTAAAAATAATTAATTGGTTAAGCATTATAATAATCTATGTTCACTTGTTAGAAAATTAATAAGATGAAACGGATTATTATGATGCTTTTTTTGTTATACTAAAGATGAATCATTCTCTAGACTGATGTAGGTAGTGGCTGATTCTGTCATGCTTATGTTGAGTGAATTTTGAGAAAAGAGGGATGATTGTGACAAAATTTTTACGCAATAATATATTTATTATCATAGCGGTCGTTTTATTTTTTATTGCTACAGAAATCTTTACCTCTGTTGGGCATATGGTCATTTTAGGAATGGGTCTTTTATTTCTCGTTTTCTTTAAGTTAAGCAAAGCCGAAAAGTATAAGAAGGTATTCTTGATATTAGGGGTTTTCTTTATTATCTTATCCATATTGTTGACAGAATCAATCTGGTTATTAATTATAGTATTATTGTTATTTGTCTTATTATTTCAAGGCGAACAAGGACATGAATTTTATAATTTAAGTGAAGTCCTTATTCATCCGTTTAAACAAAAAGAACGGTATTTAGGGATTCAATTAGTACGTCCACAAAGTGAACAAAGAACATTAATTAAAAAACAATCGTTAACTAATTTAGTTAGCCAACCACAAGAAGTTTATCCTTGGGATGATATTAATATTATCTATTTAGGAGGTAATTCTATCATTGACTTAGGAAATACCATTTTACCTAAAGGAGAAAGTACGGTTGTGGTTCGTAAGATATTTGGTAAAACGCGTTTGATTATACCACGAGATGTTGGTTTGCGAATTAATGTTAGTAGTATACGAGGAAATGTAAAATTTGAATCAAACGTTTATCCATTGGTCGGCGAAAATTTTCAGTGGGTAGGTGCTAACTATGATGAGGCTATTCGAAAAATGAATGTCATTGTGTCACAAGGAATGGGTGATGTTGAGGTGATTATCATATGAGCATGAAATTATGGATGCGATTATTTCTCCATATCTTATTGATTGTCTCAGCCTTAATTATCTTTACGTTAATATTACTTATTTTTGGGGCAAAGTTATTTACTTTAAATGATTTTTTTGCGGTTTCTTGGTTAAATATCCCTATGTATTTGATTTTAATTGCTGTGGTGTTTGCTGCTTGCTTGTTATATTCCGCTTATTTAGCTTCCTCTCTAAATGAATCTCATGAACAAGTGAAAAGTCGTTTAGATTGGTTATTATTAGACAAATATCAACATCCTATTTTTGAAGAGGAAATCGAATCGGATTCTTGGTTTGATGAACATGATATTGTTATTGAAAATATCAATCGTTTGCGTACACGTTTAATGCAATTAACCAATGATTTACAGGAATTTTCTGCTGCACCTATGTTTGTTGGGTCTGAAACTAGAGAAGAAATTATCGAACATGAACGTCATCGGATTGCGCGTGAATTACACGATTCGGTCAGCCAACAATTATTTGCGGCTATGATGATGTTATCAGCGATTAATGAAGTTGATAAAGATGAACCAATGACAGCTCAAAAACAACAACTCTTAAGAGTGGAATCAATCATCAGCAATGCTCAAACAGAAATGCGAGCTTTGTTATTACATTTACGTCCCGTTGAACTTAATGATAAATCATTAAAAGAAGGCATTACCCAGTTATTAAATGAATTGAAAAATAAAATTCCGATTGAACTAATTTATCACTTAGAAGATACTCATATGGAAAGTGGAATCGAAGATCATTTATTCCGTATTGTTCAAGAAGCCGTTTCAAACACCTTAAGGCATGCTAAAGCAACAAAATTAGAAGTCTATTTGCGTCAAGATAATGATACGGTTTCTTTAAAAATTATTGATGATGGAGTTGGGTTTGATTTAGAGCGCATAGGCAATGTCGGAACATATGGTTTAGCAAATATGAAGGAACGCATTAATAGTTTAGGTGGCAGCATTAAAATCGTTAGTATCCCTAATCAAGGAACAATTATTGATATAACAACGCCAATTCAAAGAGTAAAATTACAGCTAACTAAGGAAGGTGACTGATGATAAAGGTATTAATCATTGATGATCATGAAATGGTGCGCTTAGGCGTAGCCTCTTATTTAATGATCCAACCAGATATTGAAGTGATTGGAGAAGCTGAAAACGGCTTAGTAGGCTATCACAAAGCATTAGAACTTAGACCAGATGTTATTTTAATGGATCTTGTCATGGATGTCATGGATGGGATTGAATCAACGAAAAAGATATTAGCAGAGTGGCCTGAGGCCAAAATCGTTATCGTTACTTCGTTTTTAGATGATGAGAAAGTTTATCCTGCGATTGAAGCTGGGGCTAAAAGTTATCTATTAAAAACGTCATCGGCTAGTGAAATTGCTGATGCGATTCGCTCAACCTATAATGGTGAAAATGTGATTGAGCAAGAGGTGAGTGACAAGCTATTATCACGCAATTTTAAAAAATCGCAACCTCAATTGCATGATCAATTAACGAATCGTGAATTAGAAGTGTTAGAGTTGATTACAAAAGGTTATTCTAATCAAGCGATTGCGGATGAGTTATTTATTACTTTAAAAACAGTTAAAACCCATGTTTCGAATATCTTATCTAAACTAGAAGTTGTCGATCGAACGCAAGCGACGATTTATGCTTTCCAACACCATCTCTTTGAAGAGAATTAAGCAGAAAATCACCTAAACATTCAATTATGTAGTATAATGTTTGTGTTAGTCAAATAATCATAGATGGGCGGTAATTTAGATGGCAGCATACGATATAACATTAGAAGTGTCTAATGAAGCAGCAGATTGGTTTAAAGAAGAAGTTGGTATCCCTGAAGGATCAGGTATTCGTATTAAAGCAAAAATTTATGCAAGTAGTCCAATTAACCAAGGCTTTGGTATAGCGGTTGATTCAGAAGTACCATCAAAACCAATTGTTAAGTTTGAAGCACCTAATGGAATACTGTTCTTTATTGAAGATAACGATAGCTGGTTTTTTGATGGCTATGGTTTAAAAGTTGAGTTAGATAAAGATTTAAATGAGCCGAAATATATTTATTTAAAAGATGGGAAAGTTGTTGAGTAAGGTCAACCGACTTGATATCCAAAAAAATACTTAACTATCCAGAAATAGGGCAACTAGCAAGCCCTATTTTCGAAAGTTAAGTATTTTTTGTTTATACTAATCCGTTTTTCACTAATTCTTCTGCAATTTGGATGGTATTGGTCGCAGCACCTTTTCTTAAATTATCTGAAACCACCCATAAATTCAAGCCATTTTCAACAGACGCATCTCGACGAATCCGTCCAACAAATACCTCATCGCGATTAACGGCTTTCGATTGAAGAGGATATTCTAATTGGCTAGGATTATCAACAATAACGACATTTTCGACATTTGAAAGATCTTGGCGAATGGTGTCTAAATCGAAAGGTTGTTCTAATTCAACATTGATACTAACAGCATGAGACGTATGGATCGGAACTCGAACAGCTGTGGCTGTGATTGGTAAATTGGGTATTCCTAGTATTTTTCTGGTTTCTTCAATCATTTTATTTTCTTCTTTGGTATAGCCATCTTCCAAAAAGACATCAATTTGGGGGATTACATTATCATTGATTGAATAGGGAAAGTTATCCGTTGTCTTGTTAACTAAATCATTAATACCTGCTTGACCTGCTCCAGATACCGCTTGGTAAGTATTGTAAACAACTCGTTTAATGCCATATTTGGTTAAACCAGATAAGGGAAGGACGGATTGAATGGTTGAGCAATTCGGATTAGCAATGATTTGTGAGGGATGTTTTAATTGGTCGTGGTTAATTTCAGGTACGATTAAATCGATTTCTGGATTCATCCGCCAAAAAGAACTATTATCTACAACATAGATACCTTCTGCAGCGGCTATAGGAGCAAATTTTTCCGAAATGCTACCCCCAGCAGAAAAAAGGGCAATTTGTATCGGTGCTTTCAATGAATCTTCTGTTAATTCTTGTATTTCAATGTCTTCCCCTTTAAACGTAACGGTTTTACCCGCTGAACGTTTTGAGGCAAATAAGTATAATTTTTCGATTGGGAATTGGCGTTCTTCTAAAACTTCGATCATTTTGCTGCCAACTACTCCTGAAGCACCAACAATAGCCAGATGGATTTTATGTGTCATGTGATTCTTTCTCCTTTAAATGTCAATCTACTCTATTAACTTATCACGCATTGGCGAAAAGTCAAGTGAGTCTGTCTTTTTTCTGATAATTTGATAAGAATATTAGACATAAGTTTTTAGTTTCTATTATATAACAGCCTTGTATTCATTGACACTTTTACATAGAATTGCTATAGTAAAAACAAATCTAATCGATTAATTATTAATTTTACGTGTTTTTAACCTTTAATCTAAAATTAAGTTAAAATGATAAAGATATAATGTTCTTCATTTAGATGTATATTTTAATTTGCGATTTTTGCTTTGATAAAAATTGATTAAATCGAACTTGGCTGGTTTGTCTTTTTTTGGTATCAAAGCACAGCTAGACCTATATTAAACCCAATATGGTAAGGGATTTAAGGAGATTGTAGCATTTTAATGCATACAGTCTCTTATGCGTTGATGCTCTATAAATGAAAATTCAAAATTAGATTGATCTGTTTTTTTATTACTTTTTGTTAAGCCCTTTACCCATTTTATTATAATCGAGGAGATGTTTATGAAATTAGAATCGTATCAAACTATTGTTAATGGTCAATTACAACATGATGGCTTAAGTTATCAATACTTAGCTGAAACCTATGGAACGCCACTGTATATTTTTGACGAAACTACTTTTGTTCAGCGGGTTAAAGATTATAAAGAAGCTTTATCAAACCCTTATTTTGAAACAGAAGTTCTATTCGCTTCAAAGGCATTACTTACGAAAGCGATGGGTCAATTAGTTGCACAATTAGGGATTGGTCAAGATGTGGTTAGTGCCGGTGAAATATATACGGCTGTCGCCAGTGGAGTGAACCCAAGTAAATTATATTTTCACGGTAACAACAAATTAAATGATGAACTGTTATATGCCATTGAGCAGGGTGTAGGAACAATTGTCTTAGATAATCGTTCAGAAGCTTCGCGCTTAAACAAACTGCTCCTTGATTTAGGTAAAAAGCAAAGAGTCTTATTACGCTTAAATCCTGGTGTTGAAGCACATACACACGAATATATTAAAACAGCACACAATGATTCAAAATTTGGGGAAAGTGTCTTTGACCCAGCCATTGAAGACGTTATCCAGACGATTAACAACTATCCCACTTTAGACTTGGCTGGCTTTCATTGTCATATTGGTAGTCAAGTATTTGAAGAACAATCTTTTCTAGATTCTGCTACCGAAATGATTGAATTTTCTAAAAAAATGGAAGATAATCTAAACTTAAAAGTGAAAGAAATTAATTTTGGGGGTGGCTTTGGTGTGTATTATACGGCCGAAGATAAACCTTTTGATATTAAAGCCTTCCTTCCAAAATTTATTCAACATGTTCATGAAACAAGTCAAAAATTAAGCTTAACGCTAGAAAAAGTAACCATTGAACCGGGACGTGCCTTAGTTAATCAATCAGGCTCAACTCTATATCGAGTGGGTGATTTAAAAACAACAACCAGTGGTAAAAATTATTTATTTGTTGATGGGGGCATGACCGACAACATTCGTCCAGCTTTATATCAAGCGAAGTATGAAGCCTTGATAACGAATAAAGCAGATGAAGTTGCCGATACCGTTTATACCATTGCTGGTAAAGCGTGTGAAAGTGGGGATAAAATTATTAATGATTATCCGCTACCTGAAGCGGAAACAGGTGATTTACTCTTAGTCAACGGCACGGGAGCATACAATTACACCATGTCCAGTCATTATAACCGTATTCCTAAGCCAGCTATGATACATGTATTAAATGGCAAATCACGTTTAACCGTCAAACGTGAAACATTTGCCGATATGATGCGCAATGAAATTTAGAATGGAGGAAGTAAAATGAGTTTATTTACAGGTTCGGGTGTTGCAATTTTAACGCCATTCTTGCCTAATGGTGAGATTGATTGGGATGCATATGGAAAATTGGTTGATTTTCATTTACAACACAAAACAGATGCCATTATTGTCACCGGCACCACAGGTGAAAGTGTGACGCTTACGGATGAGGAACAAATTAAGTTGCTTCAATTCACACTTGAAAGAGTGGATAAAAAAGTACCCGTTATTGCTGGAACGGGCTCGAACGATACAGCCCACACTATTCATTTAAGCCGAGCGGCTGAAGCGGTTGGCGCCGATGGCTTATTAGTAGTGACGCCATATTATAACAAATCTAACCGTCAAGGCATGTTTTTACATTTCGCATCGATAGCTGATTCCGTCAATATTCCAATTATTCTTTATCATGTACCTGGACGAACCGGGGTGGAATTAACGGTGGATCAAGTCGTTGAACTAAGTCAACATCCTAATATTAATGGGATTAAAGACGCCACTGGCGACCTTGCCTTTACGCAAGCAGTGATTGAGAATACGCATCCTGATTTCGCTGTTTATTCCGGAAATGATGATAATATTTATGACGTCATGGCTATTGGTGGCCAAGGTGTTATTTCCGTTCTAGCTAATGTCGCTCCAGAGGAAACCCATAATATTGTTCAATTATACAATGACGGTAAAGAAGCAGAATCGCAAGCCCTGCATCAAAGCTTAGCGGGTCTCATCGAAAGCTTATTTTTGGAAGTTAATCCCATCCCAGTTAAATATTTAGCCCATTTATTGGGTCATTGTCATAATGCTTATCGCTTACCTTTATTTGAGCCAAGTGACCTTGTGAAAGAACGCTTAGTTAATGAAGCTGAAAATCTCAGCCAATATATCATTGAATAGAGGTGAACGCTGATGAATATCCTATTAATTGGTTCTAATGGAGCTATGGGGCAGGCGGTTTTACAACTCGTCAATCGTTCTAAAACCGATCAAGTTGTTTTAGCTTTACAATCTGAGGAAGAAACCAATCCTAATTTACCCATTTTTAATGATTTTGAAGCCTTAGATGCTTATGTTTCTAAAGAACACCCCGTCATTGATGTCGTGATCGATTTTTCATCTGCTACACTCTCAGAGTCCGTGGTCAATTTTTCGAATAAATATCACCTCCCCTTAGTTTTAGCAACAACAGGGCAGTCTGCAGATGTTGAGCAACTTATTTTTGATACCGCTAAAACAATTCCCATTATTAATACCCATAATACAAGTATAGGTGTTAATGTCATGCAAAAAGCTTTACAATTATTAACCGAATATCTTTATCCTTTAGATTATGATATCGAAATTATTGAAAAACACCACCGTTTCAAAAAAGATGCTCCAAGTGGAACAGCCAAAATGTTATTTGATTCCATACAAAGTCAAGTCAATGAACCCTTACACATTCAAGCAGGACGTGAAGGCTTTTATGCTGCAAGACCTCATAATGAAGTGGGTATGCATGCGATAAGAAGTGGAAATATCGTTGGGGAACATACGGTTATTTTTGCTAACAACAATGAGGAAATCGAAATAACTCATCGAGCAAATAATCGGAGTTTGTTTGCTCAAGGTGCCTTAAAAGCAGCAGCCTATCTCACTCAAGCTGAACCAGGCCTCTATGATATGTCTGATGTGTTAGATTTATAATACGGTTATTGTTAACGGAAGGGGAGTGAAGACCATGCGTGTAAATCCTAATTTTGCTAAATTTAAGGAAGACTATGTTTATGTGAGTGTTAAAGAGAAACTCACTCAATATATGCAAACACATCCACCACAAGCAGAAATATTAGATTTAAGTATTGGTGATGTTTCATTTCCCTTAAATCAAGGCGTTATTGAGGCCATCCATCTTGCCGCTGATCAACAAGGAAAGATGGATACCTTTCATGGTTATAGCCCCAAAAAAGGACATCCATTTTTAGTCAGGGCTATCCTTGAAAATGACTATCAGGCTAAAGGAATCCCGGTAAACGAAAATGAGATATTTATTTCAGATGGTGCTAAAAGTGATGTTGCTCATATACAAGATTTGTTTGCTGAAGACATAACCATAGCCGTTGTTGATCCCTTTTATCCTGTGTATATTGATAGTAATGTTATGGCTAGTCGTGCAGGTGAATATGATGAAAAGACCCATCGATGGAGTCGACTGGTTTATTTAGAAGCAAATGAAGATAATGCTTTTGTACCCAATTTACCTCAGCAGGCAGTTGATGTAATTTACTTAAATTATCCAAATAATCCTACAGGTAAAGCTTTGACACAATCTGAATTACAAGCATTTGTTGATTATGCCAATCAGCATCAAGCCTTAATTATTTATGATGCTGCCTATGAAGCCTTCATTCAATCCGCTGAAATCCCCCGGTCAATTTATACCTGCCAAGGCGCCCGAAATTGTGCTATCGAGATAAAATCCTTTTCAAAAAGCGCTGGTTTTACAGGTTTACGCTTAGGTTATATGATTATTCCTGAAGATTTAGTGTATGAGGGTCAATCATTAAATGAGATGTGGGCGCGTCGCGAAGCCACTAAATTTAATGGGGCATCTTTTATTATTCAAAAAGCAGGGCAAGCAGTGTATCAGCCAAGGGTAAAAGCAGAAATCAAAGCAAATATTCAACATTATTTGGCTAACGCTTGCCGCGTTAAAGAAAGCCTTATAGAAGCCGGTTTTGTGGTGTACGGTGGTGAAAATGCGCCCTACTTGTGGGTGAAATCTATCCATGAGCAATCATCATGGGCGTTTTTTGAAGAATTATTGAATAAATACCAAGTGGTATCCACGCCAGGGTCAGCTTATGGTACTAATGGTGAAAATTTTGTCCGTTTATCGATGTTTGCTGCTGATGGCATTATTGATAAATTAATTAAGCGATTAAAAGAGTTGTAATTAAGTTAAAGGGAGCGATTTTGTGTACGAATGGCAATTAGATGATTTATATCCAAGTTTTGAAAGTGAAGCTTTTCAAAATGATTTAGCAAGTGTTGATACTCTTTTAGAAGCGTTTCAACACATTCAATTTGATGATAACCTTGAAAATATTAAAGCTGTTATCGCCTTAAAAGAGAAGCAATACGTTCTCTTCCGTAAATTATCGAGTTATATATCATTGAACTTGGCTACCAAAACAACGGATACTCAAAGTACGAATTATCAAAATGTGATGGCTAATAAGTTTAATCAGTTTGCCAAAATTAATGCTCAAATAGATCGTTTCTTAGGTGAAATCGATACAGACATTACACAAGATGAGGATTTAGCGGAGTATACATTTTATTTTGCAGAGTTAAAAGAAGAAGCTAAACATTTATTAAGTGATGAAGCAGAAGAAGTCATCACCAAGCTAAATCGCTCTGCCGGCAGTGGTTGGAGTAATCTAACGGAGTATTTGACTTCGACAGTTGAAACAGATTTCAGGGGTGAAACCAAGACGCTCAGCCAGTTACGTAATTTAGCCTATAGTGCTGATTCCGACGTGAGAAAAGAAGCTTTTGAAGTGGAAATAAAGCTTTATGATGGGATTAAAGATTCGATTGCTTTTTCATTAAACAATATTAAGTCCCAAGTTTTAGATGTTACACAGATGCGTGGTTATGATTCTCCCCTTGATGAAACGCTTAAAAAATCAAGAATGAGCCGTGAAACACTGGATGCTTTGCTGTCAGCCATTAAAAATAATTTACCGATTTTTAGAAAATATTTGAACCATAAAGCAAGCTTGTTAGGGCATGACAATGGGTTGCCTTTCTATGATTTGTTTGCACCCATGGGTAAGACCAGTCAAACGTTTACGGTTGAAGAGTCTAAAGCGTATTTAGTCGAAAAATTCCAAGCTTTTGCACCTGATTTGGCCGAAATGACAACGCAGTTTTACGATAAACATTATATGGATTTCTATCCGCGTAAAGGGAAACGTGGCGGTGCTTTTTGTTCGAATTTACCTTTTATTAAGCAATCACGGATTATGTTAAACTTTGGCGAATCTTTAAGTGACATTTTGACCATAGCGCATGAACTAGGTCATGCTTATCATGGAACAAAAATTCATTCGCATCGTCCTTTAAATTGGCGTTACTCCATGCCAGTAGCTGAAACAGCTTCAACTTTTAACGAAGCGATTGTCATGAATTATTTGATTAAAGAAGCGAAATCAGACGATGAAAAAGTAGCCGTTATTGAGCAGTATCTGCAAGATGTGACGCAAATTATTGTAGATATTTATTCACGATATTTGTTTGAATCAGAAGTATTTGAAAAACGTCAAAATAGCTTTATGTTTGCCGATGAATTAGCGGATATGATGACCAAGGCTCAAATTGAAGCTTATGGGGACGGTTTAGATAAAGATGCCTTACATCCTTATATGTGGGTCAACAAAACCCATTATTATTCAACAGGCTTAAGTTTCTACAACTTCCCTTATGCCTATGGCGGTTTGTTCTCTCGTGGATTGTATGAGATTTATCAAAATCAACCAGATGGTTTTGTGGAAAAATATGGTGAACTTTTGCATAAGACGACCGTGGCATCCGTTGAAGACGTCGCTAAAGTGATGGATATTGATGTGACCAGTGAAGCTTTCTGGCAGTCAACCATGAATGGCATTGCTGATTATGTTGATCAATTTATCGCATTAACCACTAAATAAAATAAATATCAGTGCTGGACGTTTCTTAGTAAGAAGCTACTGGCACTGATATTTTTTGTTAAAAATTAATGCGGTTCAGCCATTGGTTGGCAATGACACCATGACCCACTGGAGTAGGGTGAACACCATCTTCAACGGTAAATTCAAGTGGATCAGATTCGGTTAATAATTGTTCGAAATGATCAGATAACGGGATGAGCTCAGCCTTAAAATCGTTAGCAATATTAGCGATGATTTGATTCATCAAGTTTAGCTCATTTTTCCATGCTAAGCGATCGTCGAGAATAGGTAAAACAAAGGGTTGGATTAGAATTAATTGTATTGCTGGATTTTGTTCTGTCACTTGCATTAGTAATTGGCGGTAACGGCGGTCAAAATCATTTAAGTATTCTTGGTCAATCGGTGTGCTATTGGTACGATTATGCCAAATATCATTGATACCAATGAAGACAGTTAAAATATCTGGATTGACTGCTAAACAATCCGTCTCCCACCTCTTTTCTAAATCAAGCAATTTATTACCGCCAATCCCTCGATTAAAGACCTTTAGATGCAGATGGGGTACTTTTCCTAACAGAAGGTTTCCCGCCAGGAAAACATAGCCCAAACCTAAATCTTCGTCATTATTAAAACTTCTACCACAGTCTGTAATACTATCTCCAATAAATAAAATCCGATCATTTGCTCTTAGTTTCATTAACATGCCTCTCAATCAATTATTAGTACTTTCATTTTAGCATAAACTTATTTTACTTAACATCTTTAGATTAGAACATTTGAAACACGGTAAGCGGGAAGTGAGCGAATGTTAAATTAGGTTATTCGGTCACCAAATACCTAATTTCATGACCGAATAGCCTAATTTGTCGTTTATTTAATGGTCACACATTTCCCGCTTAGGTTCACGCACACAACAAGCGACATTTCTTGCGTGCGCCTGAGCTCGCGCACACAACAAATGCCCGAATATGTGTGCGCTCCACATCACGCTCACAACAAATGCTCCAATATGTGTGCGCCCCACGTCACGCTCACAACAAATGCCCCAATATGTGCGCGCTCCACATCACGCTCACAACAACTGCCTGAATATGTGTGCGCCCACGTAAGTGAGAAATGACGGTTTTCACTTCCCATTTCCCCTGAGAGGCGGATGGCGCGTCCCAACCGCCAGAGGGAAGTCTGAGAGGCGGATGGTGCGTCCAATCCGCCTTCAAACAAACTGAGAGGCGGATGGGGGAAAGGTGCCGTGTCGATTTGACGGTCTTTCACTTCCCACTTACAAACACGGATTTTAGGTTAAGGTCATCGGGAAGTAAAAGACCTAAGCTTTCATCAAATAACTGAGTTAATGTCCGATTAGCGAATATAAACTGAATTTGCGAAACACTGATACTTCGTTTCTGGCTTATGCGCAATCACATACGAGTCGAATCCGATAGGACCCCATGTAATTGTACAATAAGTGGAATCTTCAGCTCGGAAATTCCTCGTACAGTCAATTGGGGAATAGGCTGTGCCTGGTTGAAATACGGGTTCTTGATTTCCCGCCTATGATAAAAAAAGCATCATGAGGATGGATAGTATTATTTGCTTATTGTATTTAGAATTTCATGTTTTAATATGTCAATTGCTTCCCTTTTTTTAGGAGAAGTAACTTCTCGCGTTACCATATAACACTCCCAAATAGGGGGTTCAACTTCGAAAGTTAACACTTTAAGATCGTATTCTTCAGCATAATGATGTGCGATCATCTTTGGAATAATTATCCAAAATTCCTTTTCATCAAAAAAATTACTTGCTAGTGATAAAGTGTTTACCATTAAAAGAGGTTCAATATTGACTTCAAACCATTTATTATGCCAAGTATAGAAATTTTGTCCCCAACCCGATAAATCGCCATCTGCTTTTATCATTATTTCAAGCTGTGGATTTAATTGATTGGGATGAATCGAAGTTAAATCAGGGTACATACTTTTAGGCGTCATGACAACCATGATATCTTCAAACAATTTTTCTGAAAGCAAATCAGGGAACTTCAAGTAATACAATAAAAAAGCCACATCAATAAATTTTTGATTGATTAAAGTGTATAAATTGTTAGTGTTAGCTAAGCGTAAGCTAAATTTAAACTGATCTTCTTTATGCATTAATTGTTTATAAATTGGAATCAATGCATGTTTATAAAAACTATCAGTGGCTCCTACCGTTAATTTGAAAGTACTACTTTTTAACTCACTGATTTCATCGACTTCTTTCCACAAATCTCCCATTTTTTTTGTTATTTTCGCTAATTCTTCACCTTCTTTTGTTAAGGTAGTTATTTTTGAACCTTTTTGACGCTCAATGAGCAGCATGTCTAATTCATCTTCTATTGCTTTTAAACGAGCACCAACGGTCGAAGGAGACATGAATAATTCATTGGCGGCATGGGTGATATTATTTTGAGCAACAATCGTATTAAAAATCTCTATATCCCGTCTATCCACTGCTTTGCATCCTTTCTCGTTTTAGTTTATTTTACCATTTAAACAACTAATTCCCAAGATTCTTGTGATTTAACCTTGAAAAATCCCGCTTTTATTTGGAATAGAATTTGATTATATTATACCTATCGATGAAATCGCATTCAAATACTGAAGAGAGGAATGTTAAATAAATTAAGGATTAAAATAAAACTAATGCGATCGAATCGGCAAAAGTTCAATTTCAAAAATGTTATGTTTGATAGAAAAATTAAAATGAGGGATACACTATGCAGAATGAAGAAAAAAAAATATCTGTTTTTCAATCAGTTTTATTACTTGTTATTGTTATGGCGATGATCTTATGGTCCGTAAGTGTCAATATTAATATTGTTTTACCGTTGTTATTTGGTTGGGGTGTTGTCTATATTTTTACGATAATTAACAAAAAGGATTTTACTGTTATCTTTAATGCGGGATTAGACTCTTTACGAAAAGCCGCTGGTGCAATGATTTTGATTATGGTTGTCGGGGTTTTAGTGAGTGCCTTTATTTCTGCTGGAACACTTCAATCATTTATTTATTATGGATTACGACTAATTCATCCTAGTTACTTCCTTATTGGTAGCTTTATTATTTTATCACTTATGACAATGGCCATTGGTACAACTTTTGGTTCCGTTGCTTCAGTCGGAATTGCCATTATGGGGATTGGTCGAGTGTTAGGTATACCTGATGGATTAACAGCTGCAACCATACTTAGTGGTGCTCAATTTGGTAATAGACTGACACCGATTGCAGATACACCTATTTTAACCTCTACATTAACAGGTGGAGATATGTTCAAACATATAAAATATCAATTATGGACTGCAGTCCCAAGTGCAATTATCCCTTTGATTATTTATTATTTTCTAGGTATGCAATATGGAGGTAATGATTTTGATTCACCGATTGTTAGTGAAGTATTAAGTGTATTAGAGGCAAATACAAATATCTCAGTAATTACTTTACTGCCATTTGTCGTTTTAATTGGCTTGATGGCTGCTAAAGTACAAGCCATTCCTTCAGTATTAGGTGGGATAGTCACGGCAGCCTTAATTGCTTATTTTTACCAAGGTGAAGACCTCGTTTCTATTTTACGTCCAATGTTAAGTGGTCATCAAGTTGAAACAGGCAACTATATCGTTAATCAATTATTAAACCAAGGTGGTTTATATTCGATGACATCTTCTGTTTTTACCATAATCGTCGCCGTGATTTTTGGTGGTATGATTGAAAAATTAGGCGTAATCAATAGTATTCTATCACCAATTGTTCCAAAATTAAAAACCAGAACCAGCTTAACTGCTATGGTAATTTTAACAGAATATTTTGTAAATATGGCTGCTTCAGCTTCCCATTTAGGCCATATTATTACAGCGGAATTTTTTGTGCCAATATTTAAAGAAAGAAATGAAGCCCCTGAAATGTTATCAAGAGCTATGGCTGACGGGATGAGTGGATCGATGTTTTTCCCTTGGCATAATATGACCATCTTTTTCACTGGGGTATTAGGTGTAACTTGGGGTCAATACATGCCTTATATGTATATGATTTATTTGATCCCTATTTTCAATATCCTTTCTGCCAAAACCGGAATTGGATGGTTAGAAAAAGAACAAGAAGATACAGTAATAATAAAAGGAGAGGAAGCTCTTAATGAAACAGTATGATTTTGAAACAGTCGAGCCACGTTATGACGTTTGTGCAGGCAAATGGTCTGAAATTGAAGAATATTTTCCAGATAGACCTAAAGATATTATCCCATTTTCAGTGGCTGATATGGAATTACCAATTGCACCAGAGATTTCAGAGGGACTGATAGAATATATAAAAAAATACCCCCTTGGTTATGCTAATGTAACACCAGAATTTAATGATTCTATTCAAGCGTGGATTGATAGAAGACATAATTGGTCAATTTCAACTGAATGGATCGTGCCTGTCCGTGGAGTTATACCTGGTTTTAAATTAGCTGTACAAGCCTATACAAAAGTTAATGAAGGTGTCATTCTAATGACGCCGGTCTATTATCCTATGTATTCAGCGATTGAAGGTAATAATCGGAAAATTGTTGCATGCCCGCTCATCAATAAGCAATATCAATACGAAATTGATTTTGATTTATTAGAAAAATTAGCCAAAGATGACAATAATACGATGTTACTCTTTTGTAGCCCACATAATCCAGGTGGTCGCGTATGGACAAAGGATGAGTTAGCACGTGTTGCGGAAATTTGTATTGAAAATAATGTGTTAATTTGTTCTGATGAAGTACATTTTGACTTAACCGCTCCAGGTGTTACCCATCATATTTTTGCCAGTTTATCTGAAGAAGTCGCTAATCATTCTGTCATATTGACTGCTCCTAGTAAAAGTTTTAATGTGGCTGGTTTAGAGTCCGCCTATGCAATCATTCCTAATGAAATATTACGAGATCAATTTATCGAAGCTAATCTTAAAGTATTTAATTCCAATCGGGTTGTTAGCTTAGGGTTTGAAGCTACAAGATTAGCATATACGGAAGGGGAAGCTTGGTTTGACCAAGTAAAACAATTAATTGATAAAAATCATAAAATAGTCATTGAATTTTTTGAAAAAGAAATTCCAACGATTAAATGTATGGATTTACAGGGAACCTATTTATTATGGATGGATTTTTCTGGGTTAGGTATTGAGGATGAGGTACTAACACCCTTATTGAAAAAGGAAGCAAAATTATTTTTTGATGATGGATTGATGTTTGGTGAAGAAGGGCGTGGCTATCAACGTTGGAATTTAGCTGCCCCTACAAAGTACATCGAAGAAGCTCTGTTACGATTAAAAGACACAATCACAAAATTATAAGATAAATTATTGGAGATGATTAAATGAGTACAAATGTTAAGGAAAAAATCGCACAGTATGAAGATTATCTAATAAATACCCGTAGATATTTACATGAAAATCCAGAAATTTCTGGGGTTGAGTTTGAAACAGCTGCTTTTTTAAAAATGAAATTGAAAAATTAAATGTCGATTTTGAAATTCATGAAGCATCCACAACAGGTTTTATTGCTATATTAGATACGGGTCGTCCCGGGAAAACAGTTGGGTTAAGGACAGATATTGATGCTTTGCCTGTTCAAGAAACATTAGACAATATGAAACAACCTAAGAAAGTGATTTCTAAAAAAGATGGTGTTATGCATGCTTGTGGTCATGATGGACATATGGCCATGTTACTTACAAGTATGAAAATTTTAGTGGATGATATCGATCAATTAAAGGGTAGAATTATCTTTATTTTTGAGGAAGGTGAGGAAAGAGGTACGGGTATTAATGGCATGGTAGAACTTTTATCAAATTATAAAATTGATGGAATCTTCGGCATTCATCTAGCCGCTTTTTTAGATACAGGATTAGTATCTATGGATGCAGGTCCAGTAATGGCTGGTTCAGCACGAATAAATATGACTTTTTATGGAAAATCAGGCCATGCTTCACGTCCTGATCACGCAAACAATCCAATTTTCCCAGCAGCACAATTTATTAACAACTTAGCATCAGCCTTTGTCAATCAATTAGATGTAACAAAAACAGTCACTTTAGGTATTGGTCAAATACATGCAGGAACGGCAGATAATATTATTCCAGCCGAGGCGTTAGTTGGAGGCTCCATGCGCTTTTTCGATAATGCGGAAGGTCAAAAAGCTTATGATCTAATGAATAATATGGCGCAACATATTGCTGAGGCGCATAATTGTACCGCTAAGAAAAATCCTTACCAATATATTTCAACTTGGCCTGTAATTAATGATGAGAAGTTAGCCTTATTAGCACAAAATGGATTAACAAAAGTATATCCGGATGCCCTTACACACGATGTTACTTGGTATGCAGGTGAATCTTTTTATAAATATAGCGAAGTAGCACCGACCGTTTTTGCCTTTGTTGGTATAAAAAATGAAGATGAAGGTATGACGGCCGACCATCATAATGAAAAATTTGAAATTGATGAAAATGGACTCAAGTACGGTGTTGCTGCAGCTACTCAATTTGCTATTGATTTGCTAAACGAATAAGTAAATAACCAACTGTACACCACAAAAAAAGGTACGAATCTCATTTATTGAGATTCGTACCTTTTTGTTTTTAATTATGGAGATGAGGAGAGTCGAACTCCTGTCCAAATACCTCGCCACTTACAAATCTACGTCAATAGTTTATCGATTTAAAGTTTAGCTTGCATCTAGCTGATAAACGAGCATCAATGGTTGCGAGTCTGGTAATCTCTCCACTAGTTTGCAGACGGAAAACTAATGTGTATCCCACTTAATTTGAGACCAGGATCCGAGCACATGGGCGATGCCGGGCTGATCTTTGCAAGCAGTTTTTAGGCTGCTAAAGCAAAATTATTGTTTGTTTTTTCTGCAGTTATATTTAACTGTAGCGTTTTTAGGAAGTCGCTGCCTTCCTGACGCATCATAAGCTCGAACAATACCTGTCGAAACCATGACATCCCCGATATGGTTTCATTATAACATGGGTTTGATTAAATGTCAAACAAGGTCAAGTTTTTAAAACAGTCAATCCCATTAATTAACTAAATTTTGTGGTTGATTGTTAATAAAAGCCTTAACGTTTTCAAAAACAATTTGTGCTCTTAAAAGCATGGCTTCATCCGTTAAGTATCCAATATGTGGGGTTAATACAATATTTTTAGCATTTAATAAAGGGTAATCACTTGCTAATGGCGGTTCATTATCAAACACATCGATTCCAGCCCCGGCAATTAAGCCATCATTTAAGGTGTCGGCTAAAGCTTGATTGTCGATAATCGGACCACGCGCTACATTGATTAAAATAGCTGACTTTTTCATTAGGGCAAGTTTTTCAGCATTAATTAGATACTTTGTGGCATCATTTAAAGGTAAGTGGATGGAAATAATATCACTTTCTTTTAGCACGTCATCGAGTTCTTTGTAAACAATGCCTAAATCTAAAGCCTCTTGTTGTTGGGAACGATTATAAGCTATGACTTTAGCTCCGAAAGCTTTAAAAAGTTTAGCCGTTGCTAATCCAATTTCACCTAAACCGACAATACCGACGGTCTTACCATGAATTTCTTTTCCTTGGATTAGGCCAGGAAAATCATTTGCTTGACGAATATCTTTATCACCTTGGGTGATTGAACGATATACGGCCATCGTAAGTCCAATCGACAATTCTGCTACCGCTTGAGTAGCATAGCCAGAGGCGTTAGCGACCTTAATAGCATTTTCAGTCGCAAAAGCTACATCCACATGATCCGTTCCTGTAAACGCAACGTTAATTAATTTTAAATTTTTAGCCTTTTGGAAAGCCTCTTTAGGGTAGGGTGTATTAGCAACAATGACGATATCAGCATCATCGGTACGTTTTGCCAGTTCAGCGACATCAACCGTTCTTTCAGCATAGCTAATAAATTGATGGCCTTGTTCAACTAATGGTTTAGCAAAGATTTCAATGCTTTCTGCCGCAACCCTTAGTGGTTCTAATAATACAATTTTCATTGGTCTATCTATCCTTTATTTTAAATATTATTTTTCATCAGGATCAACTGAAGCATCATCAGCAATTTCAGCAAAATGATCAACTTGATTATAAGCTAATAACTCGAAATGGCCCTCAATATATTTTACAATAGTAACAGATGCATTTTTTAAGGGCTCTGTTTCACTAAAATCAGCCACTAAGCCTTCTAATAAATTCCGAATGGTCATCCCATGACTGACCACTAAAATATTTTTATCGGTAGCAGCGTGACGTTGTAACAATTCAATTAAACCTGCTTCCACTCGAGTCCAAAAATCGGCGTAGTTTTCCGCATTATTATAAGGATCTAGTTCGCTTACGGTATTCATAAAAAATTGAATCTTATGACGATCGCCAGCAGGTAAATCATGTTGTTTGGTTACATATTCATCGATTTGATCCCAAAGAACTTTTGATGGTAATCCTTCGTAGTAACCAAAATGAACTTCACGAAAAGCCTTCATTGGGACAATCGTTAAATCATCAGCATAATTATTTTCTGAAAGAATAATTTCGGCGGTATCAATCGTCCGCATTAAATCACTTGAATAGACAGCATCAAATTCAACATCGGCTAACCCCATTCCGCTACGATGAACATCCACTTCACCGCGGTCTGTTAGAGGAGCATTGGCCCATCCCTGTACACGCTCCATAAAGTTAAGATAAGTTTCACCATGTCTTACAAAATAAAAAGTAACACCTTTTGTCATATTTTGCCTCCTAAGTCATTTATACGTCTATTATACCTATCTCAAATAGAACTGTCTAAAGTTTTTAGTTTCTATAAATTTCAATTAAAAAATGAAGTTAAGATGCAATTTTAACGTAGTTATGTTAAATTTAGATAGTTAATATTAATGAAGGAGGGAACAAGCTTGGAGTTGGAGCAACCTTCAATTACGTCCCGTTTGTTAAAAACCTTTAAAGTAAATAACCAGCAACTTAAATTTGGAAGTTATGCCGCTGAGTTATCTTTTTATATTATTTGGGCGATTATACCTATTATGTTAGCTTTGGCTAATGTGATTGCTATTTTACCTATTTCGGAAGCAGAGATAATGCAAGTACTCAGTCGGGCTTTACCTGACGAAGTGGGTAGTGTGTTAATCCCCCTATTAGAATCCTATTTAACAGGAACTAGCACAGGTGTCTTTTCACTGGGGTTAATTATTTCTTTATGGCCAGCATCCAATGTTTTTAATACACTCCAAAGAGTGCTTAACACGGTGTATAAAGTTGAAAAGAGTCCCAACTTTATCTTAAAAAGAGCTTTTGCCTATGTATTTACGTTAGCCATTGTCTTTGTAGTGGCTGTTTTTTCTTTAGTTATGATATTTGGTGAATATATTATTAATTTTTTAAGTGAGACATTTAATGTAAGGTTTCTAGCCATTGATTTTCTGTTAGAGCAAGGATGGTTAATCGGTCTTATTAGTTTCTTCATCATATTAGTTATTATTTATTATTTTATACCAAATGTTAATTGGCCGATTAAATATAGTATTCCAGGTGCCTTGGTGGCAATGGTAGGCTTTCTATTAGTTTCACAATTATTTACACTATATTTAGCCTTTTCTAGTAACAGTACAAGTAATAGCACGATTGGTGTGTTAATTATTGTTGTTATTTGGCTATACTTTAATTCGATGGTCATTGCCATCGGTGCCTATGTGAATGTGTTTTATCATGATTTTAAAGAAAAAAGCTATTGGAAATTGGTTGAAGAGACGACGCATTACAATAGTTTTGCTTCTTACAGTGATAATTTCAGACAACATAGTAGTTTAATGCCGGGTTTAAAATATAGAATTGGTTTTGAAAGTGTTTCACCAGATTTATCGCATTCGTTAAATGAAAAGGAGAGAAGCGAATGAATACAGCTAGACGTCGACAATCTTATGACAACCGAATCGATTATGGAATTATTTTAAGTGTCATTTTATTAGCAATTATTGGTATCATAAGTGTCTATTCAACCACCACATTAATTGAAGGATCAGATATCCGGCCGACTTTATTACATGCTTTATGGTATGGGGTAGGAGCGATTGCCGTCATTGTAGTCATACAATTTGATAGTGAACAGTATTGGAAACTATCGACTTATTTATATGGATTTGGGATTTTGCTACTGATCGCTGTTTTACTATTCTATGACCGGGAAATGGCGGCGTTAACGGGGGCAGAGTCTTGGTTTAGAATTGGTGAATTCACTTTTCAACCCTCAGAAGTTTTTAAACCTGCCTATATTGTGTTTCTTGCTCGTGTTGTGACTGAACACAACAACCGTTATACCAATCGTACACTTAAGTCTGATTGGATATTAATTGGTAAAATAATGCTTTTTGCTTTACCGCCAGTTATACTGATTCAAATGCAAAATGACTTAGGTACGAATTTAGTTATCATTGCTATTACAGCGGGTGTCATTTTAGTATCAGGCGTTTCTTGGAAGATTTTAGTTCCTGGTGTTTTGTTCGTTACAATCTTAGGCGGTGGTCTCATATATTTAGCGGTCTTTCAAAGAGACTTGCTTTTATCGACTGGCCTTTTCCAACCTTATCAACTAGATCGGATTGATTCTTGGATTAATCCATTTGGCGACACCCAAGGGAATGCCTACCAGTTGGTTCAAAGTATTATGGCCATTGGATCGGGACAATTATATGGTAAAGGTTTAGGTGTTTCAGAAGTCAGTGTACCTGTACGTGAATCGGATTTTATTTTCACAACGATTGGTGAAAATTTTGGTTTTTTAGGTGGAGCTATTTTACTTTTAATTTATTTTGTCCTTATTTATCAGATGGTACAAACCTGTTTTGAAACGCAAAATGAATTTTATACTTATATTGCCACAGGTGTTATCTCGATGATTTTATTTCATATTGTTGAAAATATAGGGATGACAATTGGACTACTTCCTATAACGGGAGTACCCTTACCCTTCATTTCGCAAGGGGGTTCAGCGCTATTAAGTAATATGATTGGTGTTGGGCTAATTCTATCGATGCGATACCACCATCAAAGTTATATGTTTACTGATAATGAAACTTATTAAGAAAGTAGGGAAAAGAATGAGAAAAACGATCAATCAATTATGGATTGAAAAAGATGGGGATTCGTATACTATTGGTATGACCGATGATTTGCAGTTTGACGCAGGGGATATTTCATATGTAAGTATCGCTAATGAAGGACCCATTGAAATGGATGAAACCTTATTAAATATCGAAGCTTCTAAAGCAGCCATTGAAGTACCATCGCCACTGGCTGGCACCATTTTTGCACGTAATAGTGCAGCAGAAGATGAACCCGCCTTATTAAGTTCAAAAAATACCGCAGAACATTGGATTGTAAAAATGAATCAAGTAGATGAAGCAACATGGAATCAATTAGAATCAGATAAAGCTTAAAAATAAACCATTATACACTTATAACCGTTATTGGTTAACAAATGGTGTATAATGGTTTATCCTTTTTTCTAGCGTAATGCTTTAGACAATTCGGCACGTTCCACTAAATTTTGGAAGATTTTTAGACTTTGCTCGTTGCTTAATGCATTGAGTTCAGGATGCCATTGGATTCCTACAATACTTTGTTCTTTATCAACGGATTCGATGGCTTCTATGACATTGTCTCTACTCCAAGCGGTAACTTCTAAACCATTACCTAAATCATTTATCGCTTGATGATGATATGAATTGACATAATCACCTGAATTCATAATATTAGATAGGATTGAATTTTTCTTCACTTGAATAGAATGTGTAACAAATTCTGATTTAGTTTTTTGAACATGTTGTATGGTAATGCTTTGATCTTCACTTAAATCTTGATAAAGTGTACCACCTAAAACAACATTAATTAATTGTAAACCACGGCAAACACCTAAAATAGGTTTCTTTTGATGGACGGCTTCTTTGAATAAAGCTATTTCAAATTCATCACGCATGGGAGAAGTGCGGCCAATCACTTTGCGTGGTTCTTCACCATACAACATCGGTGAAACGTCTTCGCCACCCGTTAAGATTAAGGCATCAACCATTGATATATATTCCTTAACATACTCTTTGTCGCCTAAAGGTATTATGATAGGTGCTCCTCCAGCTTTAAGAATTGATTGAGTGAACCCTTGAGGTGAGTAGTTAACATTAAAATATTCGTAATCTAAATCATTAATGGTAATAATATTACCAGTGACTCCTATGATTGGAAGCATTCAATTGACTCCTTTCAAGAAAATAATTATTGTAGTATAGTATATTGTAACCACTGAAAAAAGCAAATAAATCTTAAATATAACAAAATACTTAAATATAAGGAGGTCAGCGTGGAGTATCAAAAAGTAATTCAAGAAATTAAACGCGGTCAAATTCAACCGCTTTATTTTGTGTATGGTTCTGAGCAATACTTAAGGCAATCTTTTATCGATCAATTACTAAATCAACTGGATGATAGCACAGAATTAGATATAAGTCGATTTGATTATGATGAAGTGTCAATGGATTTAATTCTAGATGAAGCCGAAATGTTTTCCTTTTTCTCTGACTATCGTGTAATTATCGTAAATCAGTTTGAACTATTAACGACAACACCAAATAGTAAAATATCCGACCAAGAAATCAAACGACTTATGGCGTATATCGATGACCCTAATCCTGCTACTTATTTAATTTTTATTCAACATCAAGATAAAATAGATAAACGTAAAAAAATCAGTAAAGCTTTTCAAAAGAAAGTGATGCAGGTTGATGTAACACCGTTAGAAGAAAAAGAAGTCAAATATTTTATACAAACTTATATTAAAGAAGCAAATATCGATATGACACGCGAAGCCCTAACTGAACTTTTACAGCGTGTGGGCTATCAATTGACTCAAACAATGACTGAGCTAAACAAGTTAGCGACTTATGCAAAATCGGGACAACCCATTACGGTACAAACAGTTCGCGCTTTAGTTCCACGAACATTGGAATCGGATGTTTTTGAATTGGTTAATGCTTTAATTGCTAAGCAAGTTGATAAAGCGACTCAAATTTATCAAGATTTACTTCTTTTAAAGAATGAACCAATTGCCTTACATGCCTTGATTGTTTCGCAATTTCGAATTATTATCCAAACAAAAATCTTAGCTCAAAATGGCTTTCAAGCTGCTAGTATTGCCGAACAACTGGCAATCCATCCTTATCGCGTACAATTAGCGTTACAAACGGGAAAATCGATGTCCCTTAAGTCTTTAAGTACTTTTTATCAATCGTTAGTGAAAGCTGATTTACAGATGAAAACCGGTGAAGGACCAAAAGAAATTCATTTTTATATGTTGTTAATTCGCTTAATTCAAATGGCTTAATCACTCAAAGTATCAAAAAAGACGATGTCGGCTGACATCGTCTTTAAAACTTAAATTTAAGCTTTTTGTGTATTTAATAAATGCGTTAAACGTGATTTATCACGTTGAGCTTTATTTTTATGAATTAAACCTTTTGTTGCTGCAGAATCTAATTCTGAAATAGCTGAGCGAAGTAATGCTTGAGCATCACCTTCACCAGTTTCTACCGCTTTACGGTAATTTTTAATTGACGTACGCATTTTTGAAATATGATTACGGTTATGTTCAGTTTTAGTAGCAGTCTGACGGATACGTTTAATCGCTGATGGATTATTAGCCATGTGGCGTCACCTCTTTCTCTTCATTTTGTTAAGCCTATATCTAAACTTAATCAACATTAGACATTATACATGAACTCAGAACTAATATGCAATAAAAAAATGCTATTTACTAAAAAAACAACAAAATACTGGATGGATTTGCGAGAAAACAAATGCCACTCGCAAATAACTATCATAATCTTTACAAAAATTATTAAAATAGTCTATAACAACTAGAGTATCAATAAAAAAAAGAGTATACTATGATTTGCTAATCAGAAAGGAAGATTCTATGCCAGAATTTAAATTAGTATCACCTTATCAACCGAGTGGGGATCAACCTACAGCTATTAATAAATTGGTTGAAGGTATTAAAGCGCATAAACGTGAACAAGTATTGTTAGGTGCGACAGGAACGGGTAAAACTTATACCGTTGCCAATGTTATCCAAGAAGTTCAAAAACCAACACTTGTTTTAGCGCATAATAAAACATTAGCTGGGCAATTGTATAGTGAGTTATTAGAATTCTTTCCTGAAAATTCGGTTGAATATTTTGTTTCTTATTACGATTATTATCAACCTGAAGCCTATGTGCCTGCTTCAGACACCTATATAGAAAAAGAATCAAGTGTTAACGATGAAATTGATAAGTTACGCCATTCGGCATCGTCGGCTTTAATTGAACGGCGTGATGTGATTGTCGTAGCTTCTGTTTCATGTATTTATGGTTTAGTTGACCCTGAAAACTATCGTGAACACGTTCTATCGTTACGTGCTGGACAAGAAATTAGTCGTCAAGAAGTTCTTGCTCGTTTGGTAGAAATGCAATATGTGCGTAATGATATTGATTTTCAACGCGGTACCTTCCGAGTGAGAGGCGATGTCATTGAAGTCTTTTTAGCCTCACGCGATAGAGAAGTAATTCGAATTGAATTTTTTGGTGATGAAATTGAACGCATCCGTGAAGTAGATGTATTGACGGGCGAAATCAAAAATGATGTGGCTCATTATCCAATCTATCCTGCTACTCACTTTGTGGCAAATAATGATCAAATTACGGCGGCAGTCGAATCGATTAGAGCGGAATTAGAAGAACGTTTGGTTGAGTTACGTAATGAAAACAAACTACTCGAGGCACAAAGGTTAGAACAACGAACCAATTACGATATTGAAATGTTGTTAGAAATGGGATATTGTAATGGTATCGAAAACTATTCACGTCATATGGATGGTCGAGCTCCCGGACAAGCGCCCTATACATTGTTGGATTTCTTTCCGGATGATTATCTCATCGTTATCGATGAATCGCATATCACCATGTCGCAAATTAGGGGGATGTATAATGGTGACCGTGCCCGTAAACAACAGTTAGTCGATTACGGATTTCGTTTACCTAGTGCTATCGATAATCGACCCTTGAAGCTCGAAGAATTTGAAGAACGTGTCAATCAAATTTTGTATATTTCAGCTACCCCGGGACCCTACGAACTTGAACATACGCATGGCGAGTACGTTGAACAGATTATACGACCTACAGGCTTATTGGATCCAATTGTTGAAGTTAGACCGATTAAAGGACAAATTGATGATTTGGTGAATGAAATCCATCTGCGTGTTGAATTAGATCAAAGGGTTTTCATAACGACTTTAACGAAGAAAATGTCTGAGGATTTAACGGATTATCTCAAAGAACTCGATATAAAAGTGAAATATTTACATAGTGATATAAAAACATTAGAGCGAACAGAAATTATCCGTGAATTACGTTTAGGGGTGTTTGATGTTTTAGTCGGGATTAACCTACTACGAGAAGGGTTAGACGTTCCTGAAGTATCACTTGTGGCTATCTTAGATGCTGATAAAGAAGGTTTTTTAAGAAGCGAACGTTCTTTAGTTCAAACCATTGGTCGTGCAGCACGTAATGCAGAGGGGAAAGTTATTATGTATGCTGACCATATGACGCAATCAATGGAAAATGCCATCTCAGAAACTAACCGTCGTCGTGAGATTCAACAGGCTTATAATACAGAGCATGGGATTGTTCCAAAAACAATTAAGAAAGACATTCGTGATTCAATTCGTATAACCACTGAAGTCGAATCAGAAGATAAACAAGAGAATATCTTAGTTCAATTCAAACAACTTTCGCGTCTGCAACGTGAAGAAGAATTAGAACGCTTAACGATGGAAATGAAACAATATGCAAAAGATATGAATTTCGAAGCTGCAGCAGATATTCGCGATATCATTATGGAATTAAAAGCGACATATTTTAAGAAAAAATAAATTAGATGTGAAAACGGGGGGTTAAGGATGTCAAAAAAGCGTATTTTAAGTTTTGATGCCTTAAAAGGGATAAGTATTATAGCTATCATCGCATACCATTTGTACCCGCAAATAGTTCCAGGTGGCTTTTTGATGGTTAATACTTTTTTTGTCTTAGCTGGTTTTTTTGTGGGTCGCAAACTTGAATCCATCGAATTGAAGGATAATAAAATTAATTGGAAGGCTGTTTGGCGATATATCAAACAAACGGTTGGACGGATATTTATTCCGCTCTTATGGATGATTATGTTAATCGTTTTTGGTTTATTAATTTTTAATCCACGCGAGTTAACCTATATGCGGACAGAAATTTTAGCGAGTTTATTTTTGGTGAATAACTTCTTCCAAATAAATGCTGAACGCTCATATTTTGTACAGATGACCGATGCCTCGCCTTTTACCCATTTATGGTACAACTCTTTATATATTCAGTTTTTCTTAATTACCATTCCTTTAGTTTTAATCATGAAACGGTTAAAATTTTCTATTCCTTTTAAGGGGATTATCTGGTCAATTATCATTTTATTAAGCCATGCTTTGATCATTTTACAGTATGTGCCAGGCGAAGATCCAACGAATGTCTATTATGGTTTAGGCACACGTTACTCCTCTTTTGCGATTGGTGTGGGTGCCGTCTACTATATTCCTATTATTTTGAATGCATTAAATAGATTTTCTTTTAAGCAATTTATTTATCGTTTTATCTCCATTGTGAGTTTTTTAGTGACGATTGGTTTGATTTTTATGGTAACGGATCAAAGTCCCTTAACATATTACTTTTGGATGCCATTATACTCTATAGCCAATTTCTTATTGATTTTTAGTTTAACTATAAGAGAACCAATTATTTCATGGTTATTGAGTAATCAACTATTAGTGATGATTGGTCAGCGGTCATACTCATTTTATTTATGGTACTATCCAATCATCGTATTCTATATGGGCTATACTAGAGAATATCCATTAGTCTATTTACAAATCGCATCCATTATTACGATTTTTGTGATGGGTGAATTGTTTTACCAATTGGTTGAACAGCCAAAATTTGCGGTTGCATTTGGTCAAGATTTGAACTTTAAAGACAGTTGGCGCAATTTAAAAGCTGCCATTTCACTACGACAATTTAAACCGATGTATTTGTTTCGTAGTTTAGCGGTTTTAGTTTTAATTGGCTTCTTTGCCTTTATTATGATTTTTATCGCTAACGACTATGTGCCTTTAGCTCAATTTGACTTAGAGTATCGCATGCGCCAGCAGATGACCAACGTACAAAATTTACCGTTGCCTGCAGAACAAAAGATGATATCAACATCGTCAATGATTGCTCAGATGGATGATACACTAGGTTCTTATTTCGTTAATGATTTTGAGACGACTGATCGACTCGTCGAACTTCAACGTCAAGCCATTGAAGTAACGCGAAATGAAGCCGTGTTGAGTGACCAAATCGATGAGAATCGTGCTATTTTAGATTCAATCGATGCCGCCAACCCTTTCTACTCTCGCAACTTGTCACCCAAAGAGTTAATCTTTGCGGCTCAAACGCCTGTAACGTTTTTTGGTGATTCCTTAGTCTATATTAGTGCCCCCTATGCTCTCGACTTATTCCAATCAAGCAATGAATTTGGCTATGGTAGTTTACAAATTTATGATGCGACGTCAATTTTAGTTGATTTAATCAATCAAGGTGTTGTTAATGATATTTTGGTCATCAATCTTGGAACGAACGCTTCATTAACAGATGAAGCTATGGTTGACTTGATTGAAGCAGCTGGAAAGAGAGAATTGTTCTTTGTTAATACGAATTCAGCGGTTCAACATATTGAAGAAGTGAATAGTATTATTGCGGATTTTGCTAGTCGTTATGACAACGTCCATGAGATTGATTGGCATAGTTATCAACAAGGACACCCCGAATGGTATACATGGGATGAAATTCATCATAGTGAAGAAGGTAGAGATCAATTTGCGATTTTAGTTGCACGCGAACTCTATAAATTCTACAATTAGTAGCTCTCTAGATATCCGCTTCAAATGGGGCAGGAGATACCAGTGGATATTGCATCGGAAAACTCGTTAAAACTATTGCAATTTGGATATATTTAGTGTAAATTGTATTAGCGTGGTCAAATGTTGCTGTTATGATACCGATGTTTGGTTACCTTACCCATGCTCAGTTTAACGAGTCACCTACGTTTTACTTGGTATGAGGCTTATTAAGAAAGAGGTGAATGAGATGGCATTAACAAAAGCACAAAAGAACGAAATCATTCGTGAATATGCAACTCATGAAGGAGATACAGGTTCACCAGAAGTACAAATTGCTGTACTAACGGCTGAAATCAACTTACTAAATGAGCACCGCAGCGTTCATAAAAAAGATTTTCATTCTTATCGTGGACTAATGAAAAAAGTCGGACATCGTCGTAATCTTTTAGCGTATTTACGTGAAAAAGATGTTCAACGATATCGTGTACTAATTCAACGATTAGGTTTACGTCGTTAATCCAATAAATAGGATGGCCAACGCCATCCTTTTTTCTTATGTATTAAGCTTGTTATGAAAGAAAAAATTTCGGAGACGATACTACTATGCAATTATGAGTTAGTTTACTAACAACTAATTGATACTTGTTTAGTAGTCCTCCGAAAAATAAAAAGGAGCGTAAAAATGGAGAAAAAAGTTTACCACACAACAGTTGGTGGGCGCCCGTTGAGTGTCGAAATTGGTGAATTAGCCAAGCAAGCAAATGGAGCCGTTTTAGTTCGTTATGGGGATACGGTGGTATTATCAGCAGTTGTTGCCTCTAAAAGACCAAGTATGGGGGATTTCTTCCCTTTAACAGTAAACTATATTGAAAAAATGTATGCAGTGGGTAAAGTCCCTGGTGGCTTTATTAAGCGTGAAGGTCGGCCTTCTGAAACAGCTACTTTGACAAGTCGTTTAATTGACCGTCCATTACGTCCTATGTTCCCTGAAGGTGTACGTAATGAAATTCAAGTGACTAATACGGTTTTATCAGTTGACCAAGATCATTCACCTGAAATGGCAGCTATGTTAGGGTCATCTTTAGCCGTTGCTGTATCAGACATTCCTTTTGATGGACCGATTGCCGGCGTAAATGTTGGTCGTGTGAATGGTGAATTAATTATTAACCCTAATGTTGAACAAACAGAAGCATCTGATATTGCTCTAACTGTTGCTGGGACTTCAACAGCTATCAACATGGTTGAAAGTAGTGCAGCAGAAGTATCTGAGGAAGATATGCTTGAAGCCTTGATGTTTGGGCATGAAGCCATTAAAGAACTTAACCAATTCCAAAGTGATATCGTAGCTGAAATTGGTAAAGAAAAATTTGAATTTGTCCTAGCAGAAATCAATCCAGAAATTAATGAACAGGTAAAAGCACTATTCAAAGAACCCATGGTAAAGGCTATTCAAACACAAGAAAAATTAGCCCGCGAAGAAGCCGTCAATGATGTGATGGAAAATGCTATGATTTACTTTGAAGAAAAATATTTATTAGATGCAGATATTGCCAATATCTTAAAAGATGTTAATGCTGCTTTACATGATTTGGAAAAAGATGAAGTTCGTCGTTTAATAACCAAAGAACGTATAAGACCAGACGGGCGTCAAATTGATGAAATTCGACCTTTATCTTCATCGGTAGGTTTATTACCAAGAGTTCATGGTTCCGGATTATTCACGCGTGGACAAACGCAAGTCCTAACAGCAGCTACTTTAGCTCCCTTAGGAGAGCATCAAGTCATTGATGGCTTAGGTAGTGAAGAAGCTAAACGTTTCATACACCATTATAATTTCCCTAATTTTTCAGTAGGTGAAACAGGTCGTACAGGTAGTCCAGGTCGTCGTGAAATCGGGCATGGTGCTTTAGGTGAGCGTGCCTTAAAACAAGTTATTCCAAGTGTTGAAGAGTTTCCTTATACCATTCGTTTAGTCTCAGAAGTTTTAGAATCGAATGGTTCATCTTCGCAAGCCAGTATTTGTGCAGGAACATTAGCCTTAATGGATGCGGGTGTGCCAATCAAGGCTCCTGTTGCTGGTATTGCTATGGGGTTAGTGATGGAAGATGATGACTATACGGTTTTAACCGATATTCAAGGTTTAGAAGACCATTTGGGTGATATGGACTTTAAAGTAGCTGGGACCGCTAAGGGAATTACCGCTTTACAAATGGATATTAAAATTCAAGGAATTACGCGCGAGATTTTAGAAGAAGCGCTTGAACAAGCTCAAAAAGCACGTATGGAGATTTTAGAAGAATTAGTCTCTACCATACCAGAGCCTCGTAAAGAATTAAGTCCTTATGCACCAAAAATTGATATAATGACGATTAATCCAGATAAGATTAAAGTCGTTATCGGTCGTGGTGGCGAAACCATTAATTCAATTATTGATGCAACTGGCGTTAAAATTGATATTGACCAATCAGGTGCAGTTAGCATTGCATCTAATGATCAAGATATGATTAATAAAGCCAAATCCATGATTGAAATGCTCGTTAAGGAAGTTGAAGTTGGCGAAACTTATGAAGGTCCAGTTAAACGCATTGAAAAATTCGGTGCTTTTGTCGAAGTCTTACCCGGCAAAGATGGCTTAGTACATATTTCTGAATTAGAACATCATCGTGTCAATAAAGTTGAAGATGTATTAAAATTAGGTGATATAGTTAAAGTTAAAGTCACTGAAATTGATGATAAGGGACGCATTAATTTATCGCGTAAAGCACTATTACCTCGAGACTAATCGCGATTCATATAACTACCATTCTTTCATATGATGAAGACTCATGATTAAAAAGAGTTTGATTTAGAAAGAATGGTATTTTTGTTTTTTTCAATCAACCTAAACTATGCTATAATAGGCATAATAGATAATACATAAGTATCAGTAAAAAATTAAAATTATATATATTGTAATGAGGTGGAGAATGAGTACGATTAAAATCATTCCTTTAGGAGGCATCCGAGAGGAAGGAAAAAATTTATATGTTGTTGAGGTTAATGAATCAATCTTTGTTTTAGATTGTGGTTTAGTGTACCCTGAAGATGAATTATTAGGTATTGATGTTGTCATTCCTGATTTCACCTACTTAGAAGAAAATGCTGAACGAGTGGTTGGAATTTTTCTAACCCATGGACATGCTGACTCGGTAGGTGCTTTACCGTATTTATTGGCTTCAGTCGATGTTCCCGTGTTTGGGACAGAACTGACCATTGAATTAGCGAGTATTTCTGCACGATCACAAGGATTAGAAGATCGCTTAGAAAATTTCTTTAAAATTGATGAAAATACCGAAATAGAATTTGAAGATGCAACAATTTCGTTTTTTAGAACAACCCATACCATTCCTGACTCGGTTGGGATTGTCGTAAAAACGGATGAAGGTTCGATTGTTTATACAGGGGATTTTAAGTTTGATCCCTCAGCTTCTGAAATGTATCAAACTGATTTTGGACGTTTAACCGACATTGGTGAGTCGGGTGTTTTAGCTTTATTAGCCGATTCAGCTGAAGCTGAAAGTTCGGTAGAAAATGTGAGTGATTTAAAAATCACACAAGAAATTACAGAAACCTTTCGTAATTCATCAGGTCGCGTGATTGTTGGAACAATTGGTAGTAATATTGCACGTATTCAACAAGTTTTTGATGCGGCTTATGAATCAGGTCGTACGTTATTTATTGCGGGTGAAGAATTATATGAAATTGTGGATACTGCGATTCAACTGGATAAAATTGTCTTACCCAGTCGTCGTATTATCGGTCAGTTTGATCAATTAGAGAGTACCGAAGATAATAAGGTAGTCATTTTAGAAACAGGTAGTGCAGGAGAACCCTTGAAGTCTATTCAATCAATGGCTCAAGGTCGACATCCTCAAGTGACAATCAAAGAAGGGGATTTAGTTTATATTACTTCAACACCTTCAATTGCCATGGAAACCTTAGTGGCTCGTACAACGGATATCGTTTATAGCGTGGGTGGCACTGTCAAAGAAATAACGGATAATTTTAAGACATCAGGACATGCTACACCCAATGATTTGAAATTATTAATGAAGTTTATGCAACCCAAATATGTTATTCCCGTTAATGGAGAATATCGTAAATTAGCAGCCCATGGAAAATTAGCCAATGAAGTAGGTATTTCAAATTCCAATGTGTTTATTGCAGCGCTTGGGGATGTCATTGAGTACAAAAATGGTACGATGACGATGACGAAACAAGTACAAGCAGGCGATGTTTTAGTTGATGGGATTGGTGTAGGCGACATTGGTAATGTGGTTTTACGTGACCGTCGTATTTTAAGTGAAGATGGTATTTTCGTTATTGTGGCTACTATTTCACGTCGTTTAGGCCGTGTTTTAGTTGGACCTCAAATCACATCACGTGGTTTTGTTTATATGAAAACAAGTTTAGATCTCATTGAAGCTTGTTCAGATATGACCATCGATATTTTGGAAGAACATTTAGCCAGTGATAACTTCGACTGGAGTAACTTAAAAAGTGATTTAAGAGAAAAGATTGGGAAGTATTTATTTAAAGAAACCAAACGTCGTCCGGTTGTTTTACCAATCATTATGGAAGCATCTAATTATCAATTACCTGAGGAAAGATAAGGAGTGTGATTATGAATCGTAGGACGCGTCAGTTATTAACAGATGCCTTGATTGCGATTGTTTTGAGTACGGTTTTAACTATTATTTTCCATGTTTATGGTTATAACCTTTCATTAGTAACATTGCATCTCGAATGGTCAATTATACCGATTATTTGGTTTGCTTTTCGTCAAGGGCCAGCAGCTACAGTTATGGTTGGGCTCATACAAGGTTTGATCAGTGGCTTGATTATTTGGAATACGACAACCGTTGAAGGTGTTAGCTTGTTTATGTTTTTAGCTCTGTATCAAGTCTTGCCTTATATTAGTTTGGCTGTTGCTGGTTTATTTGCCAAATATACACAAAAAACGTTAAATAATCGTCGGTTATCATCCACTTATTTAAATATTGTGACGGGATCTATTCTAGCGGTATTAGCCTTTTATCTTTTATGCTATGGAATCATCCCTTATGCTTTTGGCGAAATGTCTGAGTTTACCGTGTTGACGAGTCGTTTCTGGATATCGGTAGGAATTATTAGTTTGGTAACCATTATTATTTTATGTATGCTCGCTCGATGGAAGCCCCAAGCAATCATTCCCAAACGTAGCCAATACCTTTCTAGAAAAGAGACTTCTTCATTACTGAATGATTAATGACAATAAATAACACCGCTGATTAACGGGGATTAAGTTAATCAGCGGTGTTATTTATATACTAATCAATGTTGGCAGACACAGTTAGTATTTGTTCGATCGACAGGATAAAACTGCTATTGCGATCGATTTCGGTGAGTACGATACGACGATCAAGGAGAACAGTAGAATCAACCGTTGCGACAATCGTGTGCTGTTTGATTCTATCTTGTTGGTTATAGTATTCAAAATTAATTTTGAGTGGTTTTTGGTTCACATAGTGCTCATGTAATTGTTTTTCGACGAGATATAATGGCATGATGACTTCTTCATTTTGAATCGTTGGTTGTTCGACTAAAAATGGTTCAAAAATTTGATGGACATGTTTAGCAAGCTTTGATTGGGGATAAATTGGCAATTCCATTAAAAGCACTCCTTTATTTGTTGACGAGAACCGAACGGATGTTTGTGTTTTTATTATACGAACATTTGTTCTGTGTGTCAACCGATAAATTTTAAATAATGGTTTTTTATTATTTGCACCTAACTTCAAATAGCGTTATATTAAGACTATTGAAAAAAATTGAGGAGCAAACTATGGTAGAAAAATTATTATCTGACTACACGATTAATCAATGGATAGAGGAAAAACCTATCTTAAAATCAATCAGTCAATTAGAAAATGTGTTTTGGCTAAATCCTGTTAAACCTGATTTTGAATCTGCAATGAACCGCATTCATTTATCAGCCAAAGACGTGCGAGAGGCTGAACAACGTTTAGAACGGTTTGCACCTTTTATCAAGGTGGCTTTCCCTGAAACAGAAGAAAGCAATGGACTAATTGAATCCTCTTTAGATGACATTAGTCGGATAAAAAAAGAACTTGAATTGATTTATGACACTAAGATTCCTGGTAAGCTACTATTAAAGCGAGACGATACCTTACCTATCGCGGGGACGATTAAAGCTCGAGGGGCTATTTATGAAGTGTTAAAACATGCCGAGCATTTAGCCTTAACCGAAGGGCTGCTTGACAGTATCCATGAGGACTATACTCTTTTTGCTTCAGAAGCTTTTAAAGCGTTTTTTAATCAGTATAAATTGGTTGTTGGAACGACAGGAAACCTAGGTATTAGTGTGGGCGTAATGGGTGCAAAACTTGGTTTTAAAGCGACGGTTCATATGTCACATGATGCCAAAAATTGGAAGAAAGAGCTTTTAGCATCGCGTGGTGTTGAAGTTATTGAGCATCCGACAAACTTTACGATGGCCGTTGAACGTGGAAGAAATCAATCTAATGAAGACCCTAGATCTTATTTTGTTGATGATGAACATTCCTTGGACTTATTATTAGGGTATTCAGTAGCTGCAAGGCGTTTAAGCAAACAATTGGATACGCAAAATATTATAGTGGATGAAGAACATCCCTTGTTTGTCTATTTACCATGTGGAATCGGAGGAAGCCCTGGAGGGATTACTTTTGGCTTAAAACAATTATATGGCGATCATGTCCATTGTTTCTTTGCCGAACCAACGCATATGCCGTCGATGTTACTCGGTCTAATAACCCAGGCTTATGATGGTGTTTCAGTTATTGACTTTGAAATTAACGATAAAACGATTATGGATGGTTTAGCAGTACCTAGGACTTCCGGATTTGTTGCCCGCTTACTAGAAAACTTCTTTTCTGGAGGATTTACGATTCAAGAAGAAGAAGCCAATTATTGGCTAGCCCATATGATGGATATCGAGGATATTGCTTTAGAACCCGCTGCATTAGCTGGCTTACCAGGTCCAACTTATTTAATGACTACGCGTCAAGGTCAAGAATACATTAAACAAAATCAGTTGGAGACCTTTATGGAAAATGCGACGCATATTGTTTGGGCAACGGGAGGAAGTATGGTTCCTGAATCCGATCGACAAGTAGTGTATAAAGCGGGTAAAGCCATTGAACCAGAGGTATTTATTAGGAAAAAATAATGATTGGTTTTAGCAAATGTCTATAATATTAATTGTAAGTTAAATATGCGTGATTACAATTGGAAGTCGGCCTTTAGAGTGTTAGAATATAAAGTACAAATTATTTTTGTTGAAGCGAGAGGGGGAGCATTGTGTCAGAAGATAACGACACTGCCTATGAAACACACCATAGAAGTAGAAGTTCAATCCATCAGAATAAAAACGAGAAACGTCGACACAAGAAAAAGAGATTTAGTTTAACGAAGTTTTTATTATTTTTATTTTTAGGCCTTATTGTTGCTGCGGGTATTTATGTCTATAAAATATACGGTGATTTAAGAAATACTTCCGTAGCCATTACAACCTCTAGACCAGAAGAACAAGTTCAAGTTAGACCGGAACCCGTTAATATTGAAAAAGAACAAAAACCCTTTTCTGTCTTACTTTTAGGGATAGATACAGGCGACTTAGGCCGTATTGATCAAGGTCGCTCAGATGTTATGATCGTTGCAACGGTTAATCCGAATACCAATCAAACAACTTTAACAAGTATCCCACGAGATACCTTAACTGAGATTGTGGGTTATGGAACAACGGATAAGATTAATCATGCCTATGCTTTTGGTGGTATGGCTATGGCAGTCAATACGGTACAGAATTTATTAGATATACCTATTGATTTTACAATTACGGTGAATATGAAAGGTTTTTCTGATGTGGTTGATGCAGTAGGTGGTGTAACACTGACACCAACTGTGACATTTGAACAAAGAGGTTATCAGTTTGTTGAAGGTCAAACCATGCATTTGGATGGGGATCAAGCGTTAGCTTACTCACAAAATCGTTATGATACCGGCGGTGATTATGGTAGACAAGAACGGCAACGACAATTAATTGAAGCTTTATTAGCTGAAGTGATTGATTTTAGTTTGCTTTATCGTTACAATGATATTTTAATTTCTTTGGAAGATAATGTTACAACCGATTTAACCTTCGATGAAATAGTAACCCTTTCACGTCATTATACGGGTGCAGCGTCTAATGTCGTTAATTACCAGCTAACGGGTCATGGTGAAATGATTGATGGTATTTATTATGAAATTATCGAAGATGATTCGCTAAATTCAATTTCAAGTCAACTTAAAACACAATTGGAAATTGAAAGTGCATCCTAACCGTATGAGAATTTCCTCATATTTACAATAGTGACTTTCAGAATTTTTAGGACTATGTTAGTATTATAGATATGTTTATGAAATATTTAAGGAGGCCATTATGATTGAAGCGAGAGGGTTATTAATTGTGTTGTCTGGGCCTTCAGGAGTAGGAAAAGGGACTGTTCGATCAGCGATTTTTGAAAATAATCCATTTAACTATGTCTATTCTGTCTCGGCAACGACACGCAAGAAGCGTGAAGGTGAAGTGGATGGAAAAGATTATCATTTTGTTAGTCGTGAAGAATTTGAACAATTAATTCAAGAAGATGCTTTGTTGGAGTATGCAGAGTATGTTGGAAATTACTATGGAACCCCTATTGCCAAAATTGAAGAGAACCTGGCTGCAGGTAAAGATGTATTCTTAGAAATTGAAGTTCAAGGAGCCATGAAAGTCAAACAAAAAATGCCAGAAGGTATTTTTATCTTTTTAGCCCCTCCGAGTTTACAAGAGCTAGAATCGCGCATTACCGGTAGAGGTACAGATGATGCCTCGATTATTTATGAGCGAATGCAGATGGCACGTGAAGAAATTGATTTAATGCAACATTATGATTATGTGGTCGTTAATGATAAAGTTAAGCATGCCGTTGCAAAAATCAATGCCATCATCATGAGTGAACATCTTCGGGTCGAACGTGTTGTTGATCAATTAAAACTTGATATCCATAATTATTTTCAGAAAGTAGGTAATGAATCATGATGTTATACCCATCAATCGATAGCTTATTAGAAAAAGTTCCTTCTAAGTATAGCCTCGTTATATTAGCCAGCAAAAGAGCCCATGAGATGCGTGTGTATAAAAATGAAATCTTAAAAGAATACAAGTCAGTCAAACCCGTTGGAAAAGCTTTGGAAGAGATTGTATCTGGCGATTTAGAAATTAAACAATAGTTTTGAAATTGTAAGCAAATACTACTATGGAATGATGAAGCAATAACACATTTCATAGTAGTTTTTTCAATTATATTTGAATGTATTCAAGAATGCTGAAGGAGGCATGTGATGATTGTCAAAGTCATTGTCGATATTCCGACCCAACAAGTTGATCGTCCCTTCGATTATCTAGTGCCAAGTGAACTAGAAGCTATGATTGAGATAGGCATTCGTGTTCAAGTTCCTTTTGGTGTTAGACAAGTTATGGCCATTGTGGTAGAAATAGTGGAAGAATCAGATTATGAGGGCAAACTAAAACCGATATCGAAAGTATTAGACTATATGTCGTTTCTTAATGAAGAATTGGTGGCTTTAAGCGCGACCATTGCCAGTGAGATATTTACTTTTAGAATAAATATCCTTCAAGCCATGTTACCTAGTATGCTTCGTGTAAAATATGAAAATTATTTTCATATTGAAAAACCAACTGCGTTCTTAGATTTAACCGCTGATTACCTCGATGCCGATGGCACTGAAGTTTATGCTAGTGAGTCTTTAGTTGAAGTATTACCCGCCAAATTACTAAAGAAATTGTTAAATGATGACATAATTAAAGTGGAATATCGTGTCAAAGATCAAGTGACCACAAAAACGATAACCTATATTGATGTGAATCAAACCGCCGATGACTATATGAATGAGCTGGAACGACTCAATAAAAACAGCAAAAAACAGGCCCTATTATTACAGGATTTAATTGAAAATCGTGATCAATACATAATGATGAAACAAAACGATTTCCTTAATCACCCTGACTATAATCGCCGTCTATTAAATATCGCTATTGAAAACCAATGGTTAAAGAAAGTCGTTAAAGAAGTTTATCGTGATCCTTTAGCCAATCAACATTTTGAACCTTCCTATGAACAAACGTTGACTAATGATCAAATGCAGGCTTTTACAACTATTGAAGCAGCACGACAAGCTAAGAAAGCGACGACTTTTTTACTTGAAGGTGTGACGGGTAGTGGGAAAACAGAAGTCTATTTACAATTAATGCAACGAGCCCGTCAAGATGGCCAAAGTGCTATTTTCCTTGTGCCAGAAATTGCGCTAACACCGCAAATGGTTGAAAGAGTCAAAAGTCGTTTTCAAACGGGCATCGCCGTTTTACACTCAGCGTTATCAGTCAGTGAAAGATATGATGAATGGCGCCGGATTATTAAGGGGGAAGCAACCATAGTTGTCGGAGCGCGCTCTTCCATTTTTGCACCCTTAAAAAATATTGGTTTAATTGTGATTGATGAAGAACATGAATCAACCTATAAACAAGCAGATAACCCGCGTTATCATGCACGGGATGTGGCGATTTGGCGTTCGGAATATCATCATTGCCCTGTCATTCTGGGAAGTGCGACCCCATCCTTGGAAACACGTTCAAGAGCTGAAGTCGGACGCTATCAATTACTCCGTTTACCAAAACGGATTAATGAACGAGCTTTACCACAAGTTGATTTAGTTGATATGTCAAAAATTGTTGGCCGATTTAATAATGATATCTTCTCGCCCAGTTTGATTGATAAAATACAACATCGTTTAGATGCCAAAGAGCAGATTATTTTATTATTAAACAAGCGAGGTTATGCTTCATATATGCTCTGTCGGGATTGTGGACACGTATTACAATGCCCGCGTTGTGATATTTCTTTAACGTATCATAAATCTCAAGAGCAAATGAAGTGTCATTATTGTGATTATCATAGTCCAGTTCCCCACCATTGTCCGAATTGTCATAGTCATAATATCCGAACCTATGGGATTGGCACGCAAAAAGTGGCCGAAACAATCGAAGAATTGTTCCCGCAAGCTAAAACGATTCGGATGGATATTGATACGACGAGAGGAAAAGGGCAACATGAAAAATTACTGACGGCTTTTTCACATGGTCAAGCGGATATCCTCCTAGGAACGCAAATGATTGCTAAAGGTTTAGATTTTGAAAAAGTTACTTTAGTCGGGGTTATTAATGCAGATACCGCTTTGCATTTACCTGATTTTCGAGCCTCCGAACGAACCTTTCAACTTATGACCCAAGTAGCTGGTAGGGCAGGGAGAGGTCGTTATCAAGGCGAGGTGATTGTTCAGACCTATAATCCCGATCATTATGTCATGCAATTAGTGAAGCAACAAGATTATGAACGTTATTTTTACACGGAAATGCAAAGAAGACATATGGCTAATTATCCGCCTTATTTTTATATTACCAGCCTTACTGTGTCAAGTAAATTTCAGAATCAAGCACACAAAAAAATATATGAATTAAAAAGCCAAATTTTTGAAGCCGTTAATACCCAACAAGTTATCATCTTAGGTCCAAGTAACGGGCCAGCGATTAAGAAAAATAATTACTATTATTATCAGATTATTCTTAAATATAAAAACAAAGACTTCATTCAACAAGAACTAAAAACGATCTTGTCTCAAACACAAGCTGATATAAGGCAAGGGATTTTTGTTTCAATTGATCATGAACCACAATTCTTCATTTGAGGAGAGAAAAATGACGACTATTATTTTTATGGGAACCGCTGCGTTTTCGGCGACGGTGCTCCAACGACTAATTGACGAAAATTATCACATTGAGGCGGTTGTGTCGCAACCTGACCGGCCAGTAGGTAGAAAACGCGTATTACAACCAACCGCTGTCAAACAAGTGGCACTCGATAATCACATTGCTGTTTATCAACCTGAAAAACTAAATCAATCAGCAGAAATGGCTGAATTACTAACAAAAGAAGTCGATTTTATCGTAACGGCTGCATATGGACAATATATTCCTAAGCAATTACTTAAGCTACCAAAATATTATGCTGTCAATGTACATGCGTCCTTACTGCCAAAATATCGTGGAGCAGCACCTATTCAATATGCCATTTGGAAAGGTGAAAATGAAACAGGTGTGAGTATTATGGAAATGGTGGCTGAGATGGATGCTGGTGGTGTTTTTGCGCAACAATCAGTGACCATTGACTCCCAAGATGATGCGGGTGATTTGTTTAATAAATTAGCAGTCATCGGATCGAATCTATTGATTGAGGTATTACCTTTAATTATTAATGAAAACAAGCAACCACAGCCACAAGATGAGGATTTGGTGACTTATGCTCCTATGCTAAAAAGAGAAGAGGAGCAAATAGATTGGTCTTTGGAAGCTAAAGATATTGACCAACATGTTCGAGCTTTTAGACCGAATCCTTCCACTTATAGTTGGGTGAATAATCAGCGGGTCAAAATATGGGCAGGTTTTCCCATCGATTGGACAGATAAAAGCAGAGCTGACATTGGTGAAATACTGGCGATGACAGACAATTATCTTGTTATTCAAGCGGGGAATAATACTTACTTTGCCATTACCGAATGGCAGGAAAGTGGTAAACGCCGGATGCTTATCAAACAAGCCTATAATGGTCTAAACACCAATGAATGGGTGGGACAAAAGTTTTACTGGAAATGAAGTGATGAATGATGAAAATAAAAAAAATTGCAGAACAAAAGTTGCAAAAAAATGTACGTTGGCAAGCCTTAAAAATAATTCATCAAGTGGAGTATCATTCAGGCTATTCTAATCAATTAATTGATCAGTTTTTAAGTCAATCGACTTTGAATGATGCAGATAATCGTTTGCTAGTCCAATTAGTTTATGGTGTGATTCAACGACGTTATACCTTAGATTTCTACTTAAAGGAACTTATTAAGGATAAAAAAATTGATGATTGGGTCATGAGTTTATTAAGATTATCCACTTATCAAATGGTCTATTTAGATCGTATTCCATCTTTTGCCGTTGTAAACGAAGCGGTGAATATAGCGAAAATAAACGGTCATCAAGGGTTAGCAAACTTTGTTAATGCTTTATTAAGAAGCTTTGAAAGAATGACACTCCCTGATTTTGATCAACTTGCCAATACGGTTGAACGCTTAAGTGTAGCCTATAGTATTCAACCGTGGATTGTTGAAGAAATGATGCGACAATTTTCTGGCAATATAGAGGAAATAGAAATTGTTCTAGCTAGTCTATTAGAAGAACCTTTTGTATCAGCTAGAATCAATGCCTTACCCGAAGAAAGAGAAGAGCTACTGGCTAAATTACAAGCAGAAGGTTATGAAGTAGCAGCCAGTCCATTGAGTCCTTATGGAATTAGATGTTTTAAAGGGAATCTTATTCACTCTCAATTATTCCAACAAGGCAAAATAACCATTCAAGATGAATCATCCATGTTAGTGGCACCGCTTGGACACATTCAAGGCTCTGAACAAATTTTAGATGCCTGTGCTGCTCCAGGAGGAAAGGCGACACATATCGCCCAGTTTTTAACTTCAGGCTTATTAACGGCTTTAGATTTATCCTCAGCAAAATTAGACCGTGCAAAAGAACATGCTGTTAGAATGGGATTGTCAGATAAAATAGATTTCCAAGTTGCAGATGCCACAAAATTCAATCCAAATTCACAAGTGTTTTATGATATGATATACTTAGATGCACCTTGTTCTGGGTTGGGATTAATGCGACGCAAACCAGAAATTAAGTATCAAAAAAGTCCAAAAGATGTTAGCCAATTGGTATCAATTCAACTAAAACTGTTAAATCATTTAGATACGTTATTGAAAAAAGATGGAACGTTGATTTACAGCACTTGTACGACAACAACGCAGGAAAATGAGGATGTCATCACACATTTTCTAAGAGAACATCCCAATTATCAAATTGTTCCTATCTCATCAGCCGATCAAATTCCTTCAGATGTGATAACGAGTGAAGGCTATGTTCGAATTTGGCAACATCAATTTCATACTGATGGCTTTTTTATTTGTCGCTTAAAAAAGATTGAAAAGATGTAGGATAACTGGAGTGAAAAAATGAAAATAACTATCCGTTCTAATATAGGGAAACGTCGATCATCTAATCAGGATTATGCCGATTATTACGTTAACCAATCCGATCAGTATTTATTTATATTATGTGATGGTGTCGGCGGACATCAAGCAGGCGATGTAGCGAGCCGAATGACAACAGATTACATCGGAGCAAAATTCAAAGAAACAGCGGCTATTACTACGACTGATGATATGCAGCAATGGTTTAACGATATTGTGAATGAAGTGAATCAACATATTTATCAACAATCGACTGAAAATACACATTTAATCGGCATGGGAACGACTTTGGTTATGGCCGTTGTCGTTAAGGAGCATATTATTGTCTCTCACGTTGGCGATAGTCGTGCCTATGTCTATTTTGAAGGACAATTAAAACAAATTACCGAAGATCATTCCTTGATTAATGAATTAATTCGTACGGGCGAGATTACGGAAGCTGAAGGTCAAGTTCATCCAGGCCGTAATATTGTGACCCAATCCATTGGTGGTTCGAATCAAGTCGAATCAGAAATTAATGTGATACCACTGACAGAGGTGGAAGTTTTAATGCTTTGTTCTGATGGATTGACCAACATGGTAAATCAAGAAGAGTTAAGTACCATTTTTGACAATCAACGTAATGAAGAAAATTTTGGTGAACAATTAATTGAAGCAGCCAATGAAGCCGGTGGAGCAGATAATATTACCGTTGTTCTTGTCTCTGATTGGAACCCCACTTCAGTAGAGGAGGGTGAATAATATGGAGATAGGTGAAAAATTATCTGGTCGTTATAAAATAATCAAAACCATCGGTCAAGGTGGCATGGCTAATGTGTTTTTAGCTAGAGACTTAATTTTAGAGCGTGATGTAGCGGTTAAAGTTTTAAGATACGACTTTCAAAACAATCAGGATGCCATTCGCCGTTTTCAACGCGAAGCTATGTCTGCTAGTCAATTATTGCACCATAATATTGTTGAGGTTTATGATGTTGATGAAGAAAACAATCAGCAATATATTGTTATGGAGTATGTCGATGGCTATGATTTGAAGTCATTCATTAAGAAAAATGCCCCTGTTTCATTAGAATTGACGGTTTCCATTATGAGTCAGATTTTATCTGCCATTGAGGTTGCCCACAAACATCGCATCATCCATCGTGATATAAAACCACAAAATATTTTATTAACGAAAGACAATGAAGTTAAAATTACTGATTTTGGTATTGCGATAGCATTATCAGATACCTCTATCACACAAACCAATACATTACTAGGGTCGGTCCATTATTTATCACCTGAACAAGCCAGAGGTAGCAGTGCCACAACGAAATCGGATATTTATGCGCTTGGAGTTGTTTTATATGAGTTGATTACAGGCTCTGTTCCATTTGATGGTGAATCAGCTGTTTCAATCGCTTTAAAACATTTCCAAGAATCTTTCCCGCGCATTCGAGATGAATTATCTTATGTTCCTCAAAGTTTAGAAAATGTCGTGCTAAAGGCTACGGCTAAAGATCCTAAAAACCGTTACAATACGGTCCAAGAAATGTTAAATGATTTAAGTACGAGTTTAAGTGCTAATCGAATGAATGAGCCCTTATTTGTACCAAGTAATGATTTAGATGAAACGGTAGTGTTACCCTCAATTAAACCAATTACTAAAGCACCACAAGCACTGGTAGACAAAGTCGCTCAACCTGAACCTTTAGACGAATCGATTTATCCTAATTATGAAGAAGCAACTCCCTATGAAGAGCCTTACCGTCGTCGACGGGGAATTTTTAGAATCATCTTTATCGTTTTACTGTTAGTAGGAATCGCCTTGGGTGGCTATTATGTTTATAATCAAGCTAGTCGCTTTGTCAATGTGCCTAATGTTAGTAATTTGTCGATTGAAGAAGCTACTAGTTTGTTGGCAGAAAATGATTTGACGGTGAATAATATTAATCGTGTTTGGCACAATACCATTGCCACTGGTCAAGTTATTTCATCGACCCCAAATTCAAATGAACGTGTCAGACGCAATACGACAGTCGATTTGACGGTCAGTAATGGCAGAGAGCAAGTTGAGATTGGCAATTATGTCGGTGAAGATTACGAAACCATTCGGCGTCAATTAACGCAAGCGGATTTTATTGTGGATATTCGTTGGATGGCAACTACTGATCCTGCTGAGGTGGGCATTATTCTTGAACAAAGTATTCAACCCGGCTCAAGAGTCATACCGAGTGAAACATCCATCACTTTAACGGTAGGTAATCAGGTAGATTCTGTCACCATGCAAGATTTTTATAATCTTTCCTTAGATATGGTTTATTCGTTTGCTGATGCTTTTGGAGTCTACGTTGATGTAACTTATGAATACAGTGATTTTATTCCTAGTGATCAAGTCATTAGCCAATCACCAGTGAATGCTACCCCTTTAAGTCCTGGTGACACAATTAGCGTGGTTGTCTCTCAAGGACCTGAAGAAGAGGAAATTATTCCAACGACTGAAATAATTGATATCGAATATGTCCCTGTTTATGCTGATAATGATACGGAAATGGCCAACCCATTGCCTAATCAAATTGTGGTATATATCGGGGATAGCACCAACAATATTAATGATGTCTATCGTGAACTGGAAATCACTGAATCCCAAAGAATTCAATTACGCTTCTTCATTCCATCCAATGGGACGGGCAATTACCGTATTTTACGTAATGGTGAAGTATACGCCGAAAGTGATGCCGTATATCCTCAATAACCTTTTAATAAATATCACTGCAAAAACCCAAACTTTTAGAGATAAAGGTTTGGGTTTTTGGTTTAATTACTTTAAATAATTCGAGTAAATGAAGGTGTTGATAAGTAAAATTCATGTTATGATAGTATAGAAGTTTGAAAAGAAGCCAATTTACTTAGAAAGGATTTGTTTTTAATGGAAAACAATTCAATCAAACAACAAACAGGATTAATATATCAATCGATTAGTGGCTTCTACTATGTATGGTCACAAGGGGAATCATACACAACGAAGCCCAGGGGGAATTTCCGCCATCAGAAAACCAAACCATTAGTTGGGGATTATGTTGTTTTTGAAATCGATGAGCTGAACAAAGATTCAGAAAGTCGAATCATTGAAATACAACCCCGTAAAAATCAACTGGTCAGACCAAGCATTGCCAATGTTGATTATGCCTTTATTGTCATGTCATTGGTTGAACCTGATTTTTCTTATAATCTATTAGATTATTTTCTAGTTTCGATTGAACATCAACGCATTCAATCCATCATTATTCTTTCAAAATATGATTTAATTCTTGCTGAAAAAGGGCTTGATGAAGCAAATAACTTAATTGAAGCGATTCGATCTATCTACCAACCTATAGGCTATGAAGTTATCGTTTTAGATAATACACAAGCAAAAATTCAATCAATTATCGATGGAATTAAAGAAGGTGTTTGTGTCGTGATGGGGCAGTCAGGGGTTGGTAAATCAACGATGTTAAACCACTTACTCCCTGAAGCTCAGATTGAAACGGCTGAAATAAGTGATTCGCTGAATCGCGGGCGGCACACCACTAGGGAAGTCACTTTATATCCTTTAGGCAAAGGTTTTGTAGCGGATACCCCAGGTTTTAGTGCGATTGATTTCGATGATATTGAAAAAGAAGAACTAGCTGATTGTTTTCCTGAAATGCGAGCGGTTAGTCATTTGTGTAAATTCAGGTCGTGTCAACACTTAAACGAACCCAATTGTGCTGTTAAAGCGGGTGTAGCTGATGGCAGTATTAGTCAAAGTAGATATCAAAATTATGAACAAATTTATGCTAAAATAGAACAAAGAAAACCAATTTATAATCGTAAAAATAGTTGAAACAAATAAGTTATTGTAAAAGGAGAATGGATCTATGAAAGTAGCACCCTCAATGTTAAGTGCTGATTTTTCAAAATTAAAAGAAGATATTCAAGAAATTGTTGATGCAGGTGCGGATTATTTACATATCGATTTAATGGATGGACAATTTGTCCCAAACTTATCTTTTGGGCCAATGGTATATCAAAGCATTCGACCTTCGTTTGATATCGTCTTTGATGTCCATATGATGATTGACCAACCTGAACGCTATATCGAAGAAGTAGCGAATGCCGGAGCTGATATTATTACCGTTCATGCTGAAGCAACCCATCATATACATCGTGTCTTACAACAAATCAAGTTTTTTGGTAAAAAAGCGGGTGTCGCTATAAATCCAGGTACCTCTGTTGCAATGATTGAACCCATACTTAATGAAGTGGATCTTGTTTTAGTTATGTCCGTCAACCCAGGTTTTGGTGGGCAAACTTTTATCCCATCATCCTTATCTAAAATTGAACAATTAGCTCAAATTAGAAAAGAAAATAATTATTCATATCTTATTGAGGTTGATGGTGGTGTGAATGAATTGACTGGTAAACAGTGTTTGGAAAGTGGCGCTGATATTTTAGTGGCTGGCTCATTTATCTTTAATCATCCGAATCGAAGAGAAGCCATCCAATTATTGCGCAATTAGCTTAAATTAATATGTTGAAGAAAGGCGTAGGTTTTTAGTGCAAGATGAAGTGATATTTATTTGTGGAGGTGCTGGGGAACCGGCTTTAGATCAGATTGAGACGATTAAAAAGAATTATCCGTCGCATTACTATATTGGGGCTGATCGCGGTGCTTTGCGATTGGTCAAAGCGGGTTTTTTCATCGACGAAGCGGTGGGCGATTTTGATTCGGTTACGGAGCCTGAGCTACAATTGATTCAGCAAAATACCCACACCTTTGAGCGATTTAAGGCTGAAAAAGATGATACGGATATGGAAATTGCCTTAGAATATGCCATGAAGCATAATGAAAATGCTGATATTTATATTTTTGGGGGTATTGGAGCGTTTGGTGGTCGAATGGATCATTTAATAGCTAATTTATGGTTAATTTATCAACCGAGGTTTGAACGTATAACCAATCAGTTATTTTTTATCGAAGCAAACCATCGGGTGAACTTTTTCAAACCGGGCAGTTATCGCTTAGCTTATGTACCTAATTTTAAGTATGTATCCATCATATCATTAACTAAGGTAGTCGCCTTAACGATTCAAGGGGCAAAATATGAATTGTCAGCGCGTGATTTTAATTATCCACGGGCTTTAATATCAAATGAATTTGTCGTGCAAAAAGATATTTGTGTAAGTTTTTCTGAAGGGATTTTAATGGTTGTCTATGCCAATGACTAGGTAAAAGAAAGGAATTCATCAATGAAAGATATTTTATTAGTGCTTACTAAAACCAAACCGCATCAATTAGAGCGGATTAAGCAATTAGCTGTTGATTATGATGTATTAACGGTTGACGAAATCGATGAAAATGACGGTGAAAGAGTAAAAATTATTTATGGTTGGAATCGTTCTGAAGACGTTTTAGCGTTCATAAAGACTTGTGTCAATGTCAGTTGGGTACAAGCGACTTCTGCTGGCGTGGATTACTTGCCTGAGAATATTAAAAATAATGCGGATGTATTTGTAACAAATGTTAGCGGTATCCATGCAATTCCTATATCAGAAACGGTGTTTGCCTATATTTTAGGTACTTACCGTAACTTGTTTTATAGTGCAAAGGTTCAAGCTAACAATGTATGGGATGTTCCAGACCCTAATTCCTTCCATTCTTTAACTGGAAAAACCATGCTGATTTTTGGTGCAGGGAATATTGGCGAAGAGATTGCGCGTATTGCCAAAGCTTTTCGTATGCATACGATGGGTGTCAATACTTCAGGTAAAGATCGTGCCTTTTTTGATCAAATGTATGCCTTAGATAAAAGTTTTTCAGCCATTGGCCAAGCTGATTTTGTGATTAATGCCTTGCCTGCTACGGAACTAACGAATGATTTATATGATAAACCCTTCTTTAATGCAATGAAGGATTCGGCTTTGTTTATTAATATTGGCCGTGGCCAAGCGGTTGTTGAAGAAGCTTTGATCCATGCCTTGGAAGAGGATTTGATTGCAGGGGCATATCTTGATGTCTTTAAAAAAGAACCTCTACCTAGCGATTCTCCTCTTTGGCAAACAAAAAATCTATTAATTACACCGCATTTTTCTGGCGTTGTTGAACATTTTCGTGATGAAATATTCCCGATTTTTGAAGAAAATCTAATTAATTTCATTGAAAAGAAAGAGCCAACAAAAAATATTGTTAGAAGTGAACGAGGATATTAACCATAAAAATAGGAATACTGTAACGAAGATATTGATCTAGCGCAAAATATTACCCCTTTCAGTGGAAAATAAAAAAACAAACGAATCATGAGTGAGATTTATCCATCCACGGATTCGTTTGTTTTTTATTTTAAAGGGCACAGCCTTTTATATAAAATTATACACGTTCAACTTTACCAGATTTCAAAGCGCGAGCTGATACCCAAACTTTTTTAGGTTTGCCATCAACCATGATGCGAACTTTTTGTAAGTTAGCTCCAAATGTACGTTTAGTAGCATTTAAAGCGTGTGAGCGGTTATTTCCAGAACGAGCTTTACGGCCGGTGTAATAACATTCTTTAGCCATTTGATTTCCTCCTTGTCTGTAGGTGCCAATTAGGCCCTTTTCATACCGTATTAAGATACCATATTTTTGAAAGTTGTGCAAATATATCTTGGTATTTTTGGAATGTTTTTCACCGGTTCGATGTCACAATCTATCTCAAAGAACTTCCTTTTCATAACATCCTCATCTTCCTAAACAAACTAATAAATGTCAATTCTTAAATTGCATTTATTTCGATTTTTATGTATACTGTTCAAGTTCATGTACAAATATCAAATTTTTTCATTAAATTTATTTTTTTGATGAAACTTTACGGTCAAAACACCTTAAACAGATGTACCATATTGGGATTTATGGTAAAATAACATATGATAGAATTTTAGGAGGATGCTAATATGGCGATAAAAATTCAAACTCCAAATGGACAAATTTCTTTGAGTAACGATGTCATTGCAACGGTTGTAGGTGCTGCTGTAACGGATAATTACGGTGTTGTAGGTATGGTGAGTAAAAATTTATTTCGTGATAACATTATTGAAATTTTAAGAAAAGAAAATTATTCTAAGGGTGTAGTTATTTCGCAAGATGGCGATGATATTGCAGTCGACGTCTATATTTTCGTAATTTATGGAACAAAAATTTCAGTGATCTGTCAAAATATTCAACAAGCTGTGAAATATAATGTGGAACAGTTATTAGGGTTTGAGCTTAGCTATGTAAATGTACATGTTCAAGGAGTTAAAGTTGATTAGGCAATCGACTGTTTATGAGGAGGATTAAGGGTGGAACTAAAGAATTTAACAGCAGTCGATTTTCGAGCCATGATGATTGCTGGATCAAAGCGACTATCAGAAAACGTTGAACTTATTAATTCATTAAATGTTTTCCCGGTGCCTGATGGCGATACGGGAACAAATATGAATATGACTTTTTTATCTGGTATTGAACGATTAAAGCAAGAGTCAACTAATCATGTCGGACAAGCATCAGAAGCCTTAGCAAAAGGATTATTAATGGGCGCTAGAGGTAATTCAGGCGTTATTTTGTCACAAATATTCCGTGGTTTTTCGCAATCATGTAAGGACAAAGAATCATTAAATGCACAAGATTTTGTTGATGCCTTTGTTGGTGGTGTAGAAGCAGCCTATAAAGCGATTATGAAACCAGTAGAGGGCACTATCTTAACGGTTGCGCGTGAAGCGGCTGTTCGTGGTGAAAAAAAATTAGAGCGTACGGATAATATTATTGAAATTATGGAATCTATTGTACGTGGTGCTAGTAAAGCGTTAGATCAAACACCAGAACTTCTCCCTGTTTTGAAACAAGTGGGTGTGGTTGATAGTGGCGGTAAAGGCTTGCTGTGCATTTATGAAGGCATGCTAGCTTCGCTTAAAGGTGAAGATACGGTTGAAGAGAATGATGATAAAGGAGAAAAAGACATTCAAATTAAACACAGTCACTCCATGTTTGATGATATTGTTGAAAATCCACTCTCTATGGATGATATTACCTATGGTTACTGTACCGAGATTATGGTAAGAATTGGCGAAGGTCCTACCGTTCAAAAAGACTTTGATTATGATTCCTTCCGTGAACTGCTTAATACTAAAGGTGATTCCTTGTTAGTTGTCAATGATGAAGAACTAGTTAAAGTGCATATTCATACTGAAAATCCAGGAGAAATTATGCAGCTAGGCCAGGAATTTGGCGAATTGATTAAAATAAAAGTTGACAACATGCGTGAACAAGTACGCGCTCTTGAAGCGGATGAACAAGCACTACAAAATCAACAAAATAATGCCTCTCAAGAAGCAAGCAGTATTCCACAAGTAAAACAACCTTATGCCATTATTGCTGTTGCTGCAGGTGAAGGGGTTGCTGATTTATTCCGTTCAATTGGCATAACAGAAGTTTTAGAAGGTGGACAAACAATGAACCCTTCAACAGAAGACTTTGTCAAAGCCATTGAAAAAGTGAATGCAGAAAAAATTATTTTGTTACCAAATAATAAAAATATTATTATGGCAGCGGAACAAACGATTCAATTATCTGATACACCGATTGCGGTTGTCCCAACAAAAACTATCCCTGAAGGGATTGCCGCTATGATGGCTTTTAATGCGGATCTTTCGTTAGAAGAAAATAAAGAAGCCATGACTGCCAATCTAGATTCGGTTGTTAGTGGTCAAATTACCTATGCTATCCGTGATACCGAAATTAATCAGCTTCATATTAAAAAAGATGAATTTATGGGGATTGTAGCGGGTGATATTATTCTTTCTAATCCAGTTCTCGAGGATGCATTAGTGGCAACCCTTGAAGAAATGATGGAGGATGATAGTGAGATTATTACGATTATCGTAGGTGAAGATGGTGATATGGAATCCGCGGAAAAGGTTGCTGAAGAATTAATGGCTAACAATGATGACATCGAAGTGGAAGTCATTGAAGGCAATCAACCAGTGTATCATTATATACTTTCAGCTGAATAATTATTTTTACAAATAAATCATGATTAACTGGTTCTGTTGACGAGTTAGTTATGATTTTTTTAATATCTATTAGAATAGGAGGGATAAGCCAATGGAATCCAGTTGGGATGATTTAATTGACGATTTACCTGGTATTGGTCCTAAGCGACTAGCATTATTTCATCAATTAGATATTTATTCGATAAAAGATTTATTGTTTCATTTTCCGTTTCGTTTTGAAAATATTCAAGAACGCGATTTAATGACTATTTTCGATCAAGAAAAAGTGACTTTAAAAGGCAAAGTAGTGACACCCCCCGTCGTAAATTACTTTGGACGCAATAAAAGTCGTTTAAGTTTTCGTTTTGCAGTTGGGGATTTTGATGTGATACAAGTAACCTTCTTTAACCAACCATACTTAAAGCAACAATTAGAAATGGGTCAAGAACGCGCCATTTATGGGAAATGGGAATCAGATAAACAGGCGTTATTGGGAATGAAATTACTTCCTAATCAAAAAGAGGGCAATGATTTATTAGGCGTATACAGTACCACACAAGGTTTAAAACAAGCGACAATTGTCAATACAATTAAAGCCGCTTTTGAAAGCTACTACACCGTCATACCAGAAATCTTACCCGAATATTTAAATAATAAATATCGCCTTATTCCGCTTAATCAAGCCTTATATCAATTGCATTTTCCAAAAAATACTGCCGAGCAAACGCAGGCTAAGCGAAAAATTATTTTTCAAGAATTCTTTTTATACCAGTGGCGACTGCAAAATGCCAAACATTACAGCCTGAAACAAAAAGGAAAAGAAATGCATTATGAGGTGGAAGAATTAAAAAGTTGGATTCAAAGACTCCCTTATGAACTAACTGATGCGCAAAAACAATCTATGAATGAAATTTGTTATGATTTAATCGCACCCTATCCAATGCGTCGTTTGTTGCAGGGGGAAGTTGGTAGTGGGAAAACGATTATTGCCTTTTTAGCTATGATAACAACAGCTATTTCTGGCTATCAATCCGCTTTAATTGTGCCTACCGAAATTTTAGCGCATCAACATGTTGAAAAGTTTAAGAGCTTATTTGAGGCGTATGGACTAAGGGTAGAACTATTGATAAGTGTGATGCCAACTCAAAAGAAACAAGCAGTTATCGATGATTTAGCCTCAGGAAAATTACAATTTGTCATCGGCACACATGCGATTTTACAAGAAAGTGTGACGTTTGCTCGCTTAGGTTTAATTATAATCGATGAACAACATCGTTTTGGTGTCCAACAAAGACAACAACTGATTGATCGAAATAGTCAGGAAGCCAGTGTGAACTTACTTCAAATGACAGCAACACCCATTCCACGTTCATTAGCCC